>NZ_JBSQBJ010000007.1:0-91650 GCF_055862885.1 Corynebacterium sp. p3-SID1761
GGTTAGCAGCTTCCCTTACAGTTGTTGGAGTGGCCTACTCCGATATCAGGTATGACCTGAAGTACTCCTTCGATAGCATTCCCACCCGCCCCGCTCTTGCGCTTAAAGAAAGCTCACGCCCCGATTCGCCCACCACTTCGAAGGTATGTGGCACCCCTTACCTCCCGGAGCATGCACCCTACCCGTATTACGACGGTCGGCCCATGTTCTTCATTGCCCAGTTCAATTTCTCTGAGCTCGAGCAGCTTCCGGGGTTCCCCACGACCGGGCTCCTTCAGTTATTCGTGCCTGATACTGATTTTTGGGGTGATTTTTTGATGGCGCCGAACCAGCAGGATTCGCGCCAAGAACCCACCCCGTTCGCCAGGTATTTCGAAGACCTTTCTGCACCGCATGTAGGTGAGATGCCTGAGGAAGAGATCCTGCATTCAGGCGAGCATCCAGCTCCCGAGCCACTCGATCCCGTCACGATCGATGGAGTTCGAATCGACCAGGAGGTTGATTATAGCGCCCACGAGTACGGTCGGGCTATTTTTGATCCGAAAGGTCCCCGCACCCTGCTTAGAAGAGGCCAGGATTACGTGGATATTCACACGTTTAGGGGAAGCCTTGTTTCGCGTTGGGTAATCGGCGGGGAGACGACTTTCGAGAAGCCCAGCCGTGATGGTCAAGGATCGAGGAAAGATGCGTTTGCCGCGGCTGTCGGGCGCGCAGAACAAGAGGGCTTCACTGTCTATCCCCATGCCGATGAGTTCCTAGAACCCATTGACTATCCGTCTGCAAACGGATCCTCGCTCGGTGGATACGAAATTCTTCTGAACCGCGACCCCTTCCATCCGTCTGATCCCCGAATAGTGCTCGCGAGAATAGACCAGGACCTCCCTTGCGAATGGGGCGACACCGGAGTTGGAAACTTTTATATCCATCCCGATGACCTCGCTGCGCGCAACTTCGATCGGGTCGAATTTGCCTGGGACTGCTTATAAGACCTGCGTGTGGCATTGCAGCTCTCGCTGTCTTGCCGTTTGTCGTGCTAGTCGTCCAACGCGCGCAGATAGAAGCGGCGAATCAAAGCACGCCGAGGCAGGTCGATAAGTCGACGTAAAGCGGGGAAGCGAGCGGGCTGAGATTTGGCGTCAACAAGAAAAAGAACCCGGCCATCGTGCAACCGCTCGAGGGTAAAGGTCTCCTCGCCGCGCTCGAGGTGGCCGGGGAGAGTGCCGTAGGTAAAGCCGCAACGTCCCGGTTCGGCGAACACATCAACCACCCGGCAGCGGAAGGTCCACGGCCCAAATCCCAAGGCAACTTCCGCATTGAGTTCCACGACCTCATGCGTGGGGTGCACACGGAATAGTCCGCTGCGCTGCACGCCCCACCTGAAGAGACGGTCGGCGGCGGTATCGAAGTCTGCGTTAATGACCCGCGACATATGCAGCTCTGGGAAGCCAACGGTCGAGGTATAGGAGAGGGGAGCTCGTGGCGCTTCAGGGTTCATAGAACGCACCAGGCTACTTGATGTGCCCGGAGATCTGCTGATGCTGTGGCACATGAGGAACAAAATCCTGCACATAAGCTCCCATGGCGATCAATGCATCGACGCGCTCCCAGATTGGTGGGTGGGTGGCGGAGAAATTCCGCCGCTTATTCATTGCCCGCTCGAACATGCCGCCCTTTTTGCTCTGGTCGGAGTTGTGGAAACTCTCGATGATGTCCCTCTCCGGTGCATATAGAGCCAAGGAACCAGGGCTACCGTACATGGAGTTATCCACCGTGTGGGGGTTGGCCTGGTGAAATGCGCGGATCGTGATGAGGGCTTGTGCCAGGGCAGTGGGGTTGCGGCAGAGCGAAACGCCATGGCTATCGGCCTGCTGCTCGCGATAGCGCGACATATAGGCCCTCGCAATGTTGGACAGCGCAGGGGCTGCCAGGATGACGCAGAAGGAGACCAAGAAAATGACCAGTGCGACAACCGCATGGCCACCACCGCTGGAGTTCGAGTTCGACCGATTGCGGTTATTGGAGCTCAAACTTCCGTAGATAAACGCGGACTGCAGGATGGAGATGACAGACGCAATCGCCACCAGCTGGGTCATGACCCGGTTGTCCTCGGCGGTAAGGTGGCTCATCTCATGGGAGATCACGGCCTGCAGCTGCTCGCGATTAAGCAGGTAGCCGAGCTCTTCGGTGACAATGATCGTGCCAGTCTGCGGCTTCTTTCTCTTGCCACCCAGGGCATAAGCATTGGGCACTCCGGTTCCGATGAGCACATAGACCTTCGGCGGAGAAGGCATACCGGCGGCGATCGCCATTTCTTCCACAATGTTGTAGATCATGCCCTGCTCCACCAGGCGCTTTTGCCCGCCGATCGCGGACAGTACGGTCCGGGTGGAAAAGAAGTAGGAATACAGAATGATCAGCATCGCTACCGGAATGGCAACACCGGCAGAGATCAAAATGACCATGCCTAGGGTGTTGAGGTCAATATTGCTGCCCTTGGTGCCGACATAGGCGGCGCAGGCACATGCCACGATGGACAGCTGCAAGACCAGCACGTTTGCGAGCCATGCGACGGCGATGCCCCGACGCAGCTGAGACAATGATTCGTTGAAGGTCGTCGGTTGGTGGCCCATGGTTCCTCCTTGTTGGTCGTGTAGTCACCTCGACTGCGGCGGCGGTAAGTGCAGTCTCTACAAAAATTGAAGGTGACGGGGGAGGAGATTAGAAGGACACGTCGGGAGCCTGGCGCTTGGACTCCTCCACCTGGAAGTATTCGAAGGGGCGGAAGCCGTGCACGGAGGCCACGATGTTGGTCGGCACGGACTGGATAGCGGTGTTGTAGTTGTTCGTCGAAGAGTTGTAGTACTGGCGCGCAAAGCCGACCTTGTTTTCGGTGGCGGCTAGCTCTTCCTGCAGCTGTTGGAAATTGCGGGACGCCTGCAGCTCTGGGTAGGCCTCTGCGGTTGCGCGCAGGGTGGCCATGGTGCGACCGAACACTGCTTCTGCCTGGGATGCATCCTGCACAGTGCCGGTGGCGCGGGCGCGGTCAGTTGCGCTGCGCAGCTCAGCGATATCGTGGAACACCTTCGCCTCGTGGTTAGCATAGCCCTTGACCGTGGATACAAGGTTGGGGATCAAGTCGCCGCGACGCTGCAGCTGGGTATCGATCTGTGCATATGCCTCGTTGACCGTGTTTCGCTTTTTGACGAGGCCGTTGTACATGGCGAACCAGATGATGACGAGTAGGACGAGGATAACGATGGCGATAATTGCAATGATCATGTCAGTACTTTCCTTGGAACCCTTGAACGTATCTATGTGTGAAATCGGTTGCGAAGTGGCCATTTAGGAGGATACGAAACTTCGCACCAACCACCAGTATTGAAATGTATTATCGCCAACCTTTGTTCCCGGCGCAGTGTAGTGCATTTTGTGTCTGTGCTCTCGATAAGGTGTCCCAGAGCTCGGGGGCATCACAGTCGTTAAGGTGGATTCCATGTCAACTAGTCCAAATCCCATGGTCGACCACCAGCTTTCCCATCGCACAATCAGGGAGTTCACCGATCAGCCGGTGGACGAGCAAACCCTGGAAACGATCTATGACGTCGCTATGCGTACTGCGTCCTCCCGTGGAATGCAGCAGGCGAGCATAATTCGCGTGACGGATAAACAGCTGCGGGAGCGCCTGGCGGAGATCGGAAATCAGGAGTACGTTCGCCGGGCCCCTGTGTACCTGTTGTTCCTGGCCGACACTGCGCGCAATGCTCAAATCCTGCGGGAAAACGGCGGCGATCCACGCGCTGCGGGGCGCACGAAGGCGTTTGTGGAAGCTTTCACAGATGCCTGCCTGATGGCGCAGAACGTGGTGAACGCCGCCGAATCCTTTGACCTTGGCGCGAACTACCTAGGCAATATTCATAACGACACTGCCGGGGTTATCGAATTGCTGAACCTGCCGCAATTTACCTTCCCCGTCGTAGGGCTCACCCTCGGTTGGCCGAATCAGGATCCGCAGCTAAAGCCCCGCATGCCACGTGCTTTCCGCGTCATGGAGAACAGCTACCAGACCAGGGAGAACTTGACCGCCGACCTGGCAGATTACGACGCGGAAATGAGGACGTATTACGACCTGCGCAACGCTAACCGGCGGGTGGATAGCTTTACCAACCAGGTCTTGAAGAACTTTCCTTTCTCCCGGGATAGCAATGACGACTCACTGCAGGCGGCGCGCTGGCAAGGTTTTATTGTGTGACGCCCTCTCGCACGTCACCCGCATCTAACCTGAACTTAACCTTTAGTTCAGCTACTTGGGTTAGCATTCCGGAGAGTTTATAAAACTATGTGAATTCGCGCCGGGCGGGCTCGCAGGCCTGGCGTTCACAAAGAAGACACAGTCGACATTTCAAGGATGAGGAAAACAGTGACCAACAAGAAGGGTCTGAAGATCACGACGGCGACCGTGATGGCCGCGACGATGTCCCTTTCCGCAGTAAACGTAGGTCAAGCCGCAGCTGCTCCAGTGAGCATGCCAGCTATCGCTGGTTCGCAGGGGCTACCGAACTACCCGCACCCGGTGCAGCACAAGGGTGCCCCGACCCCGCAGCCTTTCGGCCCGGAGTACCTGGGTGGCTACATCTCTGACATCAGCTCCCACGGCTACGGCATCTACCTGGATGTCGTCGATGGCTTCAACGATGTGCGCGCCAACCACCCGGCGATCATGAAGCAGAACCTGGATAAGGTTGTGAACATCAACAACGCTGTGCAGGACAACCCGGCAGCTATCCAGCGTGCACAGAAGGACGCTCGCGCGGACAAGGCTGGCGTGCTGGATGCGTTCTCCGACTCGCTGGGTGACGAGCTTGGCCGCCACTTCCGTGCCGCCTTGCGCGAGAACCGCCTGCCGAAGACCCAGTTCCTGCTGGGCAACGGCTACCTGGCACGCGCTGGCGGAGTGGCTTCCTCCACCTTCGTGGAGAAGATGGTGTTCGGTTATGACCGTCCGTTCGTGGTCGCCCCGGATCGCATCAAGAAGTACGAGGATGGCCAGAACAAGTACTACGGCACCTCCAAGTCCTACCCATCTGGTCACACCAACCAGGCTGTCTGGTCCACCACTTTGCTGGCGCTGACCCTGCCGGAGCTGGCTCCGCAGATCCTGGCTCGTGGGTCTGAGGCTGGTAACAACCGCATTGTGATGGGTGTGCACTACCCGCTGGACGTCATGGGTGGCCGCATGTCCGGTACTGCAGCGGCAGCTGACCGTTGGAATGACCCGAAGATGCGCGATGCGATCCGCCAGGCTGGAAAGGAACTGCGTGCCGAACTCGAGTGGCGCGCTGGCCGCCCGCTGGCACAAGTCATCAAGAGCGACAAGGCCTACCGTTCCACCGACCAGGCTGTGCGCGAGTACACCGACCGCATGACCTACGGCTTCCCGAAGATCTACCGCAAGGATGCGCCGATGATCGTGCCGCAGGCTGCGCCGGATCTGCTGCTGCCGAAGTTCCCGAAGCTGACCTACAAGCAGCGCGCCTCCATCCTGCGTCAGACGGCAATTCCGTCTGGCTCTCCGCTGGACGATCAGGGGCCACGTGGTTCTTGGCAGCGCCTGAACATGGCCGCCGCATTTGCCGCTAAGGTCAAGGTCAACGGCGACGGCAGCGTCACTGTTCTGCGTTAGAACCGCGTAGCTGGGAGGCAGGGGTAACCTTTAGCAAACTGTTACCACTGTGGCGCATGTGAATCCTGTTTCGTGCGATAGGGTTAGTTCCATTGCCAACAAAAACGAAGGAAAGTATGCGCTCCCGGTCCTTGACAGCCTCACTCGTCCCCACTCGCACTACCCGTCGCTTCGCAGCTTTGATCGCGGGCGCGGCACTGGCCATCTCCGCCACATTTGGTGCGACCTTTAATGCGCCGGAGGCCTCCGCGGCTCCAGCAGGATCCGCCGATGCCTTCCTCAAGGCCACCGGCCAGCCCGGACCACACCGCATTCCCGGCCACTACTTCACTTCCCCCGGCATTCCTCAAGCACAGCGAGCCGCCGCACCAAACGTGCTGGCAGGCCCGTCCATGCCGATCTACGTAGGCAACAACATCTGCACTCTGGCCGTCGTCGGCTATGACAAAGCAGGGGACAAAGTGGGCATCACCGCTGGACACTGCGGTAAGCCCGGCGCTCCGGTCACTTCCATGGATAGCGAGCGTGCGGGGCAAATCGGCACCGTCGTTCGTAACGGCTACCCGGACTACGCCGTCATCAAGTTCAACAACAAGGTGCGCCTGACCCGCAGCTACAACAACGTACACCTCAACGCACTGGGCGGACCGACCCCAGGTAGCTTGCAGCAGATGTGCAAGACCGGAGTGGCCACGGGTACCTCTTGCGGCCCAATGCTGGCGATCTCCGGCCCCTTCCTGGTCTCGCACCTGTGCGGCTCCGTTGGCGATTCGGGTGCCCCGATCTACGTCGGCAACCGCCTCATCGGCATTATCAACGGTGGCGTAGCCAACCTGCCTTCCTGCACTACCCCGCTGCAAGGACCTTTCCACGCGCCGACGGCCGGTGCGGCATGGAATGTTATCGCTGCTGACCTGAACGCGGCTGGGGGAGTAGGAGCCGGTTTCCGCCTGGCATAAACCACTAACGCCACGCTCTTTAGCCCAAGCGCCCTCTGCCTAGCTGCAGCAGGGCCTTTGCTATTTCTACGCCCTCTGTGCCGAATTCCTCGCGGAATTGATTAATGATCGCGACCTCGCGCGTATAGACGAGCTTCGTGCCACCCGAACCTAGACGTGTTTTGCCGATGGCCTTTGAGACCTCGCTACGGCGGTGAATTGCATCGATGATGGCGCGGTCGAGGCGGTTGATTTCCTCGCGGTAGGATTGAATTTCTGAATCCGATAAAGGATCGTCCGTGCCGGAAGGCATTCGGACGGTGAACTCAGCAGGCTGCGAGTCTTCGTTGTCGCTCATGCGCTGTAGTCTACCGCTAGTTGGCCGGAGAGTTTCACAAAGAGTTTCTAGGGAGCACAAAGGGAAAACATGCACAACCAGCACGATCCATTCGCCGACCTGCCGCTGCCCGAAGAACCGACACTGTTTGCAGAAGAGGTGCCTCCACCAGAGGAGGATCTGCCTCCGGAGGGCTATGAGAACGTACTGGCGAGCCTGCACACCACACCTCGCCCAGAACCGCAGCCGCAGCGCGCGACTGGACAGTCGGGCGCGGAAACTGGGCGTCAAAAAGAAGAACTGCTGAACGGACTTAACCCACAGCAGCGGCAGGCGGTCGAGCACATGGGTAGCCCGCTGCTGATCGTGGCGGGTGCCGGGTCGGGTAAGACGAGTGTGTTGACGCGCCGCATTGCCTACCTGCTGGCCAACGGTGTGGCGCCGTGGCAGATCCTTGCAATCACCTTTACCAACAAGGCCGCGGCGGAGATGCGCGAGCGCGTGATGGATATGGTCGGTCCACAAGCGGAGCGGATGTGGGTCTCTACCTTCCACTCCTTTTGCGTGCGTGTGCTGCGTGCCAATGCACACCTCGCGCCAGGGCTGAACACGAACTTCAGCATCTACGACTCGGATGATTCCAAGCGCTTAATGTCCATGATTATCAAGGACGCCTCGCTGGATTTGAAGGAGTTCTCGCCGCGCGGGGTGCTGCACGTGATCTCCAATTGGAAAAACGAGCTGGTTGGCCCGCAAGGTGCATTGGAGGAGGCGCAGCGCGATTCGAATCCTCACACCGCGCAGATCGCCACGCTGTACAAGACCTACCAGCAGCGTCTCCGGGCGGCGAACGCAGTGGACTTTGACGACCTGATCGGCGAGGTTGTGGGGATCCTCAATAACAATCCGGACGTGCGCGAACACTACCGCCGTCGCTTCCGTCACATCATGGTCGACGAGTACCAGGACACAAACCATGCGCAATACGAGCTGGTCGCGGCACTCGCCGGCAAGGGCAAGGCGGAATCCGAGCTGTGCGTAGTGGGCGATGCTGACCAGTCGATCTACGCCTTCCGTGGGGCGACGATCCGCAATATTGAGGAGTTCGAGCGCGACTATCCGGATGCTCACACAATCCTTTTGGAGCAGAACTACCGTTCCACGCAGCGGATTCTCACCGCTGCCAATGCTGTGATCGACCGTAACCAGGGCCGCCGGCCAAAGAAACTGTGGACGGATCTGGGCGATGGAGAGCTGATCGGCGGCTATGTTGCGGATAACGAACACGACGAGGCGAATTTCATCGTCCAGCAGATCGACGACCTCGTGGATAACGAGGGTTACTCCTACGGCGATATTTCGATCATGTACCGCACCAACAATGCCTCCCGCGCGATCGAGGATGTGTTGGTGCGCTCTGGGTTGCCGTACAAGGTTGTCGGTGGCACGCGCTTCTATGAGCGCCGCGAGATCCGTGACATCGTTGCATACCTAAAGGTGCTGGATAATGCGGATGACACGGTGGCGTTGCGGCGCATCATCAACACCCCGCGCCGCGGTATTGGAGATAAGGCCATCGCGCAGGTTACGGTGCACGCGGAAGGCCAGGAGATAGGTTTTTCGGCTGCTCTTGGTGACGCCGCCGCGGGCAAGGTCGCCGGCCTTTCCGCTCGCGGCCGCAATTCCATTGGCAAGTTCCTGGACATGATGGACGCGCTGCGGGCGGAGACAGAGACGATGGAGATGACCGCCTCCGACGGTTCTGGGCTGGGGCTGCCCGACTTGGGGCGGGTGATTTCCGCAGTGCTGGATGTGACTGGGTATAAGGAGCTGCTGGAGAAGTCCAACGATCCGCAGGATGGGGCACGTCTGGATAACCTGAATGAGCTGGTGAGCGTGGGGCATGAGTTCTCTCAGGAGTCGGCGAATTTGAAGGCTTATGAGGAGATGCCTGGTGCTAGCGCAGGGAGCGCTGGTGAAGACAGTGCTGACGCAGATGAGGCTGCTGAGGCGATGCTGGCTGAGGGGGAGGCGCCACTGGGTAGCCTGCAGGCTTTTCTAGAGCGCGTGAGCTTGGTCGCTGATGCCGACCAGATTCCGGCAGACGAGCAGGACATGGTGACGCTCATGACGCTGCACACTGCCAAGGGGCTGGAGTTCCCCGTCGTGTTTTTGACCGGGTGGGAGGATGGCCAGTTCCCGCACATGCGCGCACTGGGCGACCCCACAGAGTTGGCCGAGGAGCGCCGTCTGGCCTATGTGGGCATTACGCGCGCCAAGCAGCGGTTGTTCCTGACCCGGGCGATTACCCGCAGTGGTTGGGGTGCACCTGTAAACAACCCACCGTCGCGCTTCTTGTCTGAGGTGCCGGAGAACCTGATGGAATGGATCCGCGAGGAACCCGCGCGTTTCGGCAGCGGAGTGGATTCAGCCTGGGGTGGCGGAGGATACGCCGACGGTACGAGCTTCGGCGGCTCGGGTGGATGGAGCTCTGGCTCTGGAAGCTGGGGTGGCCAGTCCTATCGCAAGCCTGCAAGGAATACGAAGCCCGCCTTTGGAGCCGGCGCAAAGAAGAACCAAGATTTGGACTTGGCGGTCGGGGACAAGGTCAACCACGACAAGTACGGCTTGGGGACTGTGAAGAGCGTCGACGGCAGCGGATCACACACTACCTGCATGATTGACTTCGGCAGCCAGGGCACGGTGCGCCTGATGTTGTTCGGCGGTGTGCCGATGGAAAAGCTCTAGCGAAGTAACGGCCCCGGGGTTATTCCCGGGGTTTTTCTGACGCCGCCCGCTTTTGCGTCGGTAGAGGTCGTGCGGTGAGGTTGATGAACGCCACAGCAGCGTTAAAAAAAGAGACTTTTGTGACAAAAGTTTCGCGACGAATATTTTTGTTATGTAACGTAACTATGCGTCTCCTCGTTGGATTTAGCGGAAACAAAGAAGGGTATGTATGTCAGAAAACCAATCGATCACCTCAAAATTGCACAACCTTAAGCATTTCGGCGAGGCTGCATGGGCTGAGACTCATGCGATTGCCACTGGCCTGGGGACCGCGCTGCGATCGGGCGTGGTCGTTAGGGGCGGCGGAGTTAAAGGTAAAGCAAAGCTGGTGGAAAGTATCGCCCGTTATGGCTTCACCGCTGCGCGTCAGGCGTGGTATGCAGCAGAAGCAGCTCCGGAGCGAACGGCCATCATCGATGACATTGGTGAGCGCACCTATGCGGAAGTTCGAACTGAGGCGCTTGCTTTCGCCCGCGCGCTGCAGCGCATGGGGTTGGGGCCGGGGAAAAACATTGCGGTGATGGCACGCAATTCCCGCGTTGTTGTCTACGCGCTAGTCGCAAAGGGCTTTATTGGGGCAGATATTTGCCTGCTTAATCCTGCTTCCAGCTCGGTCCAGCTGCAAAAGAGCATGGAAGAACTCGATGTCCACACCGTTATTATCGATGAGGAGTTCGCAGACCGGCTGCCTGCAGATTATTCCCGCGCAAAGGTGGTTATTGGGTACGCGGAAGACCTACAAAACCCGCAGGCGCCGAACCCGGAATGGGAGACCTTTCAGCAGGTCATCGACCGTGCACCTTCTGAAGCTGAGGAAAAGCTTCCTACCATCCCGAAACGTGGCTTTATCACCATTATGAGCTCCGGCACTTCGGGCACACCTAAGGCGGTTGTGCACCGGGAACCGCCTATTCCGACACCCCTGGCGGACCTTGTGACGTGGATTCCGTGGCGTGCGGAAATGATGATTCAACAGACTGCTTCTATGTTCCACTCGTGGGGCTGGGCGAACCTTAACCTGATCTTCGCTCACCGTGCGACGGTGGTTTTCCGCCGAGTATTCGATCCTGTTCAGGCTATGGAGGATGTTGAGCGTTACGGTGTTAACGGCATTATCACCTCGCCTATCTTCATCAAGGAGCAGCTAAAGGTCGCGCAGAACGGTAACTACGATGCTTCATCGTTGGAGTTCATCGTGTCTTCCGGAAATGCCATGCATGAAGATCTGCTCCGTGGCCTGCACAAGCAATTCGGGCCGGTGGTGTGTAACTTCTACGGCTCTACAGAGAACAGCGTCGTTGCCATCGCTAAGAAGGAAGAACTTGCGGAAAACCCAGCCTTGGCTGGGCGACCGGTGCGTGGCGTGCGCATAAAGATTCTGGATGATGAAGGCAATGTGTTGCCTCCGAACACTCCGGGACGAATCTATGCCCGTGGAACCATGACTATGCGTCGCTACGCGCACACCCGCGATCAAATGAAGATCAAGCATGGCTTGTTGGAGATTGGCGACCGCGGGTACCTCGATGAAGAGGGGCGCTTGTTTGTCCTCGGCCGAGCTGATGACATGATCATCGTCGGCGGTGAAAATGTCTACCCACGCAGTGTGGAAGAAGTACTGGCGCCGATGCCCGGTGTGAAGGATCTCTTTGCCAAGGGGGTAGACGACGAGGAGAGTTTTAAGCGCATGGCCGTCTGGATTGTGCGTGACGACAACCCGGAAGGTGAGGAGCTGACCAAGGAGTCTGTGCAGGAATGGGTTAGGGATAATCTTGCGGAGCATTCCGTTCCCCGAGAAGTGACCTTCCTGGATGAGCTTCCGCGCAACCCAACTGGTAAGGTCATGCCAGCAATGCTTCCTAACACCTAACATTTTTGAACCAATATCGATAGGCTAGACACGGCCTTTAAACACTCACTGGAGAACATGATGAAGAAGATTGCACGTATTCTGACTGCGGCAGTTGTCGCGGCTGGATCCGTCATGGGGCTTGCCCCTGCTGCGCAGGCTGCACCGGGTAACACCGTTTTGATCGGTGATTCCTACTTTGCCAACACGACCCTCAACCAGATCTTGGACGCTAAGCGAAGCGGGAAGCGCAAGTGTATCCACGGTAAGTTCCGCGTTGCCACCGAGCTGCAACGTCTGACAGGAGCTCATATTGACGACTACTCCTGCAACGGCAAGGAACTGTACTTGGGGCGTGAGCCACTGGAGGCTCGCGTGGATCAAGCTATTCGAGATGGCAAGCTGAACCGCAATACGCGCAACGTGCCGATCATGGTCGGCGCCAACGACACCTACCGCACCCTTTCCCCGATCGACAATCGCGCAGCGGCTCGTTCCTACGATCGCATCGCTAGGAAGATCAAGCGCGTTGCTCCCGGCGCCCGCATCCAGTTCGTTAGCTACCCGCACCTGACGAACGACCGTGCAGGTCTCTGCCTCATCCGTCCCCACGGTTTGCCACCGATTGAAGCTCCGTTCCCGATCGTGAAGGAAGCTGAGCGCCAGCTTTGGCGTCAGGCGCACGACGCGGCAAAGCGTAACGGTGGCGTATTCGTTGATCTGCACCGCTCCACGCGTGGCCACGACACCTGCCAGCCAGGTGGAAAGGCATGGGTTGCTGGCGTCTTCGACAACCAGACTCCGCGCTACAACCTGACCCTGCACATGTCCAATGATGGTGTAACCAACGCGGCGAAGCAGATCGGCGCTGCTCTGCAATAAGCTGTACCTCTCCTAGGGGACACCCCAACACCCCAAGGGGAGCACCCCGGGAAAGCAACCCGGGGGACCAATTAAATAATTTAAGGGCCTGACTCCGATGTGGTATCGGAGTCAGGCCCTTTTGAAGGCTTTAACGCTAGAGCCTTAAGGGCGCTCGGCGGTTTAAAGCTGAATACCGCGCTCAGCCAGCCATGGCTTCGGGTCAACGGCGTCGCCACCGTTCGGGTGAACCTCGAAGTGTAGGTGGGAGCCAGTGGAGAAGCCCAGGGAACCCATGCCAGCAATCTTCTGACCGCTGGTTACACGGTCGCCAACCTTGACGTCCAAAGTGGCCATGTGGCCGTAAACGGTGATGGTGCCGTCATCGTGCTTAATGCGAATCCAGTTACCGAAGCCGGATGCCGGGCCGGAGTCGATAACGGTGCCGTCGTGGACAGCGCGGATGGGGGTGCCGACAGCGTTAGCGATATCGATGCCCTGGTGGAAGGAACCCCAGCGTGGGCCGAAGCCGGAAGTGAAAGTGCCCTCGGCTGGCTTTGCGAACTCAGGCATACGGGCAGCCAGGTCAGCCTCCGTGCGCTCCTTGGCAAAGCGCAGGGCGGAATTAAGCTGCTGGGAGAGGTCGGAGACCGGCTTGGCCTGCGGAACCTCGAGGATCTGCGGGGCTTCGGCAGCCGTTGCGTCTGCACCGTCGGCGGTGGCTGCAGAGCCCTGGGTGCCGGCCCCTTCACCCTGGGCGAGAAGAGTGGTGTTCTCAGAAGCCAGTGCGATGTCGTCGTCAGAGCTCTGGGAAGCACCAGCGGTGGCACCAGCAGCGCCAGCGGTCGTGACGGCCGTCGTCGCGACTGCTACCAGCGCAAAGCGACGCTTCGCGCTGTGATCCTGCTTGCGGTGGGCACCGGTACGGTTCGCCTCGGTAGTGTTTTGCACTGTCCTTGTAACCCTTCGACTTATTCGGTGTTTCTTAGCAACTGTCAAATGCGGCTCTGTCTGCTGGGCTATGGCGTTGTCTGGCGGATCCTCGGCGGATCCTCGATGCCTTCGCGCAAGCATTTTGTAACCACTTTGTTATTAACGGAACGTAACATTATCGGTTGAGCAACGTTGCGGCAACTAAATTCACGAAAAATAACGCTTTGGTTACATTGCGGGGGTGGTGCGATCTGAAGTGATATTGATCGATGATTCATTCCCCCTGTTCCAGACGTTTTTCTGGCGCTTCTTCACGTGTTCTTCGATGTTAGTGATCTTCCGCACGCTACCTCCAAACCCTCAAGTAGAAGATTAGGCATGGCGTGGGTGAAGAGAAGAAGCGACGGCTAACGGGTGGGTCAGTCCGCCAGATACCTATTCCTCTTAGGCACAATGGGACGGGTGAGTAAAGATTCTGCTGCCCAACGCCCCGGATCCCGACGATCATCGTCTTCGCGACGCCCAGGTGTGAGCCGTACCCGGCGAACTTCGTCTGGTAGTGACGCAGCCAGGATCAAAGGAATCCAGGGAGGTTCCAGTAACACGGGGCATGAGCGCTTCGTGGCCGCTGATCAGGCAAAGGGAACCCCGGTAGATGGCCGGCTTGCCTCTAAAAGCAAGGTTGCGAAGGCTACCTCTACTTCTTCCTCCAGCTCTGCCTCCACGTCGCGTGGTGGCGTTAAAGCCGCTCTGGGGAGCTGGTGGTCGAAATGGAAGCCCCACGTCAAACGTTTTGGACCTCAGCTGCTGATTAATCATGCTGTGACTCTGGGTGTCATCGTCATTATTGCCGTTCTCATCGGCATCGGTACCGGCTTTGCCAAAGTTCCGGCAAGTATTGCATCGATGTGGATGGCGTTTAATCTCGCGCCGGTGGAAATGGCGGGTGCGAAGTTGGGAT
This sequence comes from Corynebacterium sp. p3-SID1761, assembly GCF_055862885.1. Lineage (NCBI taxonomy): Bacteria > Bacillati > Actinomycetota > Actinomycetes > Mycobacteriales > Corynebacteriaceae > Corynebacterium > Corynebacterium sp. p3-SID1761. The sequence continues at coordinate 14,347 of NZ_JBSQBJ010000007.1, forward strand.
TTGTGCCGCTGCTTCCTGCACTGTTGTTGGTGTGGGGGCATGCTAAACGCGCGACAACGGTGCTTGGAAACTCCATTAGCGTTCGCGGGCTTCGCGTATTCACAACCCTAAGCTTGTTGATTCCCCTCGTGCTTACCTGCATCGCATGGTTAATGCTGTGGGATGCCTCGCGCGTATTCGATGTAACTCCGCCAAATCTGCTGGTTGCATTAATCTCTACTGCTCTTGTCAATGGCGCAGCCATTGTTATAGGTATGCGGGCACGCGTATGGCGAGCACTGCTGCTTCGCCGTGGTTGGTCCACTTGGCCAGTGGAATCAATGCTGTTGGCACAGAAGTTCCTCAAGTGGATGAGCGCCGCGGGGCTGGCTGTGGCGCTGATATACCTTCTGACGAACCTGAAGGCTTTCAGCGAGGCGTATGACATCACCTCATCCACGATGGGTGTTATTGGCCTTAGCTTTGTTGCCCTTTTGTATGTACCCAACGTCGTAATCGGCGCGATTGCGGTCCTACTCGGTGGAGAGTTTCATGTAGGAAACGGCGCGGTGAGCTTGTTTACCGCGAACAATGTCAACCTTCCCCCGCTGCCGATCCTCGCGGCTATCCCAAATGATCAGATTCCGTTTGGTCCAATGCTGCTGGCTGTGCCTGCTTGTGTAGCTGTGGGATGTGTCTACAACTTCCTGCGCGGGAGAAGCTATGTCGAGGCTCCGTTGCTCCAAGCAGTCGGGGCGGGTGCATTTTCCGGGTTGATTGGCTTCTGCGTTTCCTGGCTAGCCGGTGGTGAGCTCGGCGTGTATGGGCGGGCGGGAGCTGTTGAGTGGCTCTTTGCTGTGGAACTCGCAGCCTGGTTGTTGGTGCCTGCGGCTGTGATGATGTTCTTTACGGCGCGCCGAGGTGCGACCGTTATTGAGGACATCCCGGAGGCAGAGATGGTGTCTGCCGCAGAGTCTGAAGATGCTCAAGAAGTCGAAACTGCCGAGGAAGCCGAGGACGCCGAGGACGCTGAAGCTGCTGAGGACGACGCCCCTACGGAGGAACCGGACAACGGGAATGATGGGGGCGTCACGAAGAAAAAGCAGGAAGACCAACAAGAAGATCAAGTAAAAGAGCAAGAAGAGAAAACGGACGAAAAAGCGGACCAAGAAGCGGACGAGGATACGGATACAGAGGATGACGAAGCAGATGAAGATAGTGATTCTGGCGAGCGGGACGGGGACACTTCTGCAGAGCGTGATCGATAACGTCGATCGCGACAAGGTAGAAATCCTCGCGGTGGGCAGTGACCGGCAGTGCGAGGCTCTCGACCGTGCCGAGCGCGCAGGAATCGAGCATTTCCTGGTCGAGTACGTGCCGAAGCAGACTGATCGCGAACAATGGAACGAAGATCTGGCCGACAAAATTTCCAGCTATGAACCAGACCTCGTGGTGAGCGCGGGTTTCATGCGCATCCTTGGTCCACAGGTGGTGGAGCGCTTCACAGGGAAGATCATCAACACACATCCGGCGCTTCTGCCGGCTTTCCCCGGAGCGCACGCGGTGGAGGACGCATTAAGTTATGGTGTTCGAGTCACCGGGTCTACAGTTCATGTAGTAGATAGTGGAGTGGACACGGGTCCGATCATCGCTCAAAAGGCGGTGGAGGTCGCGCGCGACGACACAGTCGACAGCTTGCATGAAAGAATTAAAAAGGTGGAGCGCGCACTCTTAGTAGAGGTGCTGCACGAGATTTCACATGAGGGACGAAAGGCCAGGAACGAAAACAATGAGTGACGGCACTGCAGCAACCAACGGCAGCGATAAGAAGGAAATCCGTCGTGCACTGATCAGTGTGTACGACAAGACCGGCCTCGAAGAGCTGGCCAAGGGACTGCACGCCGCGGGAGTCGACATCGTCTCCACTGGCTCGACTGCGAAGAAGATCGCCGACGCTGGCGTGCCAGTGACCGAGGTAGAAACCCTCACCGGCTTCCCGGAGGTGCTGGAAGGACGGGTCAAGACCCTGCACCCGCGCGTGCACGCTGGCATCCTGGCCGATACCCGCAAGGACGATCACCTCAAGCAACTTGAAGATCTAGGTATCGAGGCTTTCCAGCTCGCAGTTGTAAACCTGTACCCGTTCACCGAGACCGTAGCCTCCGGGGCGGGCTTCGATGATTGCGTGGAGCAGATCGACATCGGCGGCCCGTCCATGGTACGTGCCGCTGCGAAGAACCACCCGTCCATGGCCGTGGTGGTAGATCCTTCCCGTTACGAGGATGTCGTAGCCGCTGCCAACGCCGGCGGATTTACCCGCGCGCAGCGTACCGACCTGGCCGTGGATGCGTTCCGCCACACTGCCGCTTATGACGTGGCCGTGGCATCGTGGATGGGGGAGCAGACCGCCGACGGCGAGCAGTTCCCCGAGTGGATCGGCGCTTCTTACAAGCGCGCCAATGTGCTGCGCTATGGCGAGAACCCGCACCAGGCAGCCGCACTGTACTCTGACGGCACCGGTCTGGCTGGCGCCAAGCAGTTCCACGGCAAGGAAATGAGCTACAACAACTACACCGATGCGGATGCCGCCTGGCGCGCAGCGTGGGATCACAAGCGTCCGACCGTAGCCATCATCAAGCATGCCAATCCGTGTGGTATCGCCGTATCCGATGAATCCATCGCCGATGCGCACAAGAAGGCACACGCATGCGACCCAATGTCCGCCTTTGGCGGCGTGATCGCAGTGAACCGCGAGGTGAGCGTCGAAATGGCTCAGCAGGTGGCCGAGATCTTCACCGAGGTCATCATCGCGCCGGGCTACGAAGACGGTGCTGTGGAGATCCTCTCGCAGAAGAAGAACATCCGCATCCTGCAGGCCGAGGCACCGAACGAGGAGCCGGAGCTGCAGGGCCGCGAGATCTCCGGCGGCTTGCTGGTTCAGCAGGTTGATGCGATCGATGCAAAGGGAGACGACCCGAGCAACTGGACTCTGGCCGCTGGCGAAGCAGCCGATGAGGAAACTCTGCGCGAGCTGGAGTTCGCTTGGCGCACCGTGCGCGCGGTGAAGTCGAACGCGATCCTGCTAGCCAAGGATGACGCCACCGTGGGCGTGGGCATGGGCCAGGTGAACCGCGTCGACGCAGCCAAGCTGGCTGTCGAGCGCGCTAACTCCCTGGCTGGCGACGAGAAGCGCGCTGAGGGTGCGGTCGCAGCCTCGGATGCTTTCTTCCCCTTCGCCGACGGTTTTGAAGTGCTGGCTGAGGCGGGCGTGCGTGCAGTCGTACAGCCCGGTGGCTCGGTCCGCGACGCTGAGGTTATCGAGGCAGCGGAGAAGGCGGGCGTCACCATGTACCTCACCGGTGAGCGTCACTTCGCGCACTAGAAAACACGCTTGAGCGCAGGAGTTTTACGAACGTATGTCTAATGAGCACCCCACACATCCTGGCAGCGGCGACTATCCGTCCCGGCCGGAGCCACCGCAGTATCACCGCAATATGGGTGCGCAAGGACAGAACCAGTGGCAGCAGTGGCAGAACCCACAGCAGCAGCCCGCCTACTCGGAGTACCCCTATGAGGACTCCGACGGTGACAGTAAATTCCTGCCCATCCTGGGGATCATTCTGGCTGCAATCCTGGCCATTGCATTGATCCTAGGGGCCGCCTACTACTTCGGCTGGTTCGGCGATGACAATGGGAAGGGTAACGGAGGTTCCGGCGGAGGCACCTCCCAGTCGCAGAACGCTGACGGCGGAAGCACAAGTACCAACGGCAATAGCGAAGACGCCAGCAGCGACAATTCTGACACTGCAGAGGAGGAAAGCTCCTCGCAGGATGAGACCTCGGAGTCGGAGAGCGAGGACTCCCGGCCCACCCGTCCGAAGCTGCCTTCCGGCGCAGTTCCTGCCAACCAGTCCGCCGAGCAGGACAAGCCAGGCGGGGACTTCAATAACGTCTACACCGGTAGCGACATTACGTCTAAGCCCTTCGCACGCGCGGTGCGCGATGCATTCGTTGAGCACTACCTGGATACGGATGAAACCAACGGCACAGTAAAGGCGTACTCGACGGTGACCGGCGAGACTTACACCATGAGCTGTAAGGATAACGGCCAGTATGTGACATGCACCGGGGGCAATGATGCCATCGTCTACATTGCATAGGTTCCGCATGAGGGAGCCAGACCGGAAGTCTCGCTCCTCACTGCTCGCCGTTGCACTGGCTTTTGTCGGCACGGCGGTTGCTGGTTGCACGATTGGTGATGTGGAGAGCGATGACGCCACGTCGTCCACCGTCAGCACTTCAGACAATCAGGACGAATCGACGGCGGAGCGTTCGCCACGGCCGACGGTATCTGCAGATAAACCCAAACCTGACGAGCCTAAACATTCGCAGAAGAACCCAGGTGGGGAGCTGAGCTATGACGGCAGTGCGGAGATAGCCGTTGCTGGGGCGAAAGGGGCGGGACAGACCGCAGTTGCACCATGGTCAACCATGAAAGTGCCGATTGCAATTGCGGCTCTTCGGCGCTCTCCAGGAGTGGAAGCTACTGCGAAGCAGGCGATTCAGAACTCCGATAATGCGGCGGCGGAAGAACTCTGGGGTGCGCTAGGTACGCCGGAGCAGGCGGCTGCAGCAACCTCAGGCGTGATTAAGGAGGGGAGTAGCACCGCGCGGGTGGAGTCACAGGTCGTGCGCCCGGGCTTCAGCTCATTTGGACAGAGTGATTGGTCGTTGAGTGACCAGGCTGAATTCGCGTCTCATCTGCGCTGCATTCGGGGAGCAGAACCAGTGGTTGCTGCCATGGGGAATATTGTTAACGGTGGTGAATACGGCCTGGGGACGATCCCTGGGGCGATTTTCAAGGGAGGCTGGGGGCCGTCCTCATCCGGCGGCTATGGGGTGCGCCAGTTTGGCTTGATTCCAAAGTCTGACGGCAAGGGATATGTGGCCGTAGCGATTGCGGTGGAAAGCCCAGACGGGAGCTACGAGGTGGGGCAAGCCGAGCTGACAGCAGCGGCGGAGTTTCTGCAATCGAGGGTGGATGATCTGCCGGCAGCGGCATGCTAGGTGGCATAGAAAAACCAATTCTTTCGGTTAATGTTTCTTAACCGGTAAGGTCGGGGTTATGAGCTCTCATTATCTTGCCGAACCTAACACCGAAGGCTTATCTGCACGCGCAGCGGCGAAGGAACGTCGCCGAGTGGAGCTTCTGCGTGCTGCTGCGAGAATCATGGCAAACAAGGGCTTTCATGGCACGAGTCTGGAAGAGGTAGGGGAAGCGGTCGGGATCTCCGGGCCGGCTGTGTACCGGCATTTTTCGGGTAAAGAGGAGATCCTGACCGAGCTAATGACAGGCATCTCGGAACACATGCTCTCGGAGGCGCAGAAAATTGTTGATGGCTTGACCGATCCGCGGGAGCGCTTGGCGGTGCTAATCGACTTTCAGGTGGACTTCGCGCTGTCGCAACCAGAGCTAATTCGCCTGCATAACCGCGAACTTTTTCGTATGGGGGAAGCGGGACGAGGGCGTGTGCGCTCAGTCCAGGGAAGCTATCTCAAGCTCTTTGCGGAGGCCTTGGCGAAGATGGACTCGCATTATCGGGGAGAGGCGGGGCGCATCACGGCGCAGTTGGTGGTGGGCATGATTAATTCTTCTGAGGTTATTCGCGGATGGGCGTCTACCGCGCTGGCGCGGCGACAGATGCTAGCTGCGGCTCGCGCGGCAGTCGGGTTGGAGTAAACCCCACCATACGGGGGTAGTTCACTGGCAGAAACTTTTTAGATTCCCTAGCCAAAGTGTTGTAGCTCACATACAGTGGCGTCAACAAGTTAGTTAATCGCTTGTAACTGAATGTGGGGAGTGTGGACAAGCGCTCTCATCACAATCCCGCCACCTTTCAAGGAGCTGCACACGTGGAAACCACTACTGCCAACTCAACCGCCCCGGCAGCCGCAGATCTGACCGAGCCACGCGGAATCCCGAGCCACCGCGAACTTGTCAACGAACTGCGTGAGCGCCTAGCTCGTGCCCAAGCCGGCGGAGGGGAGAGAGCTCGCAAGCGCCACACGGATCGTGGCAAGCTACTGCCACGCGAGCGCATTCGCTTACTTCTGGATCCCGGCAGTCCCTTCCTGGAAATCGCGCCGCTTGCCGCCGAGGAGATGTACGACGGCAAAGCCCCAGCCGCGGGCATCATCGCGGGAGTCGGGCTTGTACACGGTCGCCTGTGCCTTATCGCCGCTAATGACGCCACCGTCTCCGGCGGTACCTACTACCCGATGACGGTCAAGAAGCACCTCCGCGCCCAGGAGATCGCAGAGCAAAACCACCTGCCATGTATCTACCTCGTTGATTCCGGTGGCGCGATGTTGTTGCAGCAAGACGATGTATTCCCGGACCGCAATCACTTTGGCCGTATCTTCTTCAACCAGGCGAACCTGTCAGCGAAAGGGATTCCACAACTATCTGCTGTGATGGGTTCCTGTACCGCAGGCGGTGCCTATGTTCCTGCTATGAGTGACGAGACGATCATCGTGGAAAACCAGGGCACGATCTTCTTGGCTGGCCCTCCACTGGTGAAGGCTGCGACCGGCGAGGATGTCACCCCGGAAGAACTCGGTGGTGGAGCAATGCATTCCCGTATTTCCGGGGTGACGGATCACCTGGCCGCCAATGATGAAGACGCACTGCGGATCATGCGTGGGATCGTCGAAACTCTGCCAGAATCCAAGCCGACTCCCTGGAAGCGCAGTGCCCCCGTGCCGGCTCCGCGCCCGCAGGAGGATCTTTACGACATCGTGCCCACCGATCCGAAGATTCCCTATGACGCGCATGAGGTCATCGAAACGCTGTGCGACGAGGGCAGCCTCTCGGAGTTCAAAAGCGAATATGGCAACAGCATCATCACGACCTTTGCGCGGCTGGAAGGCCACCAGGTCGGAGTGATCGCCAATAACGGCATCATCTTTGCCGAGGCCGCCATGAAGGGCGCACACTTCATCGAACTTTGCGAGCAGCGCAACATTCCCATCATCTTCTTGCAAAACACCACCGGCTTTATGGTGGGGCGTCAATACGAAGAAGGCGGCATCGCCAAGCACGGGGCGAAGATGGTTAACGCCGTGGCTACCGCATCGGTGCCCAAGCTCACCGTTGTCACTGGTGCGGCTTTCGGCGCTGGCAATTACTCCATGTGCGGCCGAGCGTATTCGCCGCGATTCCTGTGGATGTGGCCGAATGCGCGTATCGCAGTGATGGGCGGACCACAGGCGGCCATGACACTTTCTACCGTCCGACGTGCGCAGATTGAGCGCCGGGGCGAGGAGTGGTCTGCCGAGGCACAAGAGGCCTTCGAAGCGCCAATTCGCGAGATGTTCGACGAGAAATCCACCTGCTGGTACTCCACAGCACGACTGTGGGATGACGGAGTGATCGATCCTGCGGACACACGCCGCACGCTCGCCATGGCCCTCGATATCTGCGCTCAAGCTCCGCGCGAGGAAACCGGTTTCGGCGTTTTCCGCATGTAAGGCGTTCAAATCCTTTCAACGCAGCCCACCAACGCAACGCACCCACAGAAAAGAGAAACTGCCGTGAGTAAAACAACTGCTACCACCGGCCCGTTCGATACGGTGCTGGTCGCCAACCGCGGTGAGATCGCCCTGCGCGTGATCCGCACCGTGCACCGCATGGGGCTTAAGGCCGTGGCCGTCTACTCCGATGCCGACTCCGCAGCACCGCACGTCCACGCTGCAGACAAGGCTGTGCGTCTAGGCCCTGCCGCCGCTGCCGAGTCCTACCTCAACATTGACAAGGTTATTGACGCCGCGAAGGCGGCCGGCGCTGGCGCTATCCACCCCGGTTACGGATTCCTCTCGGAAAACGCGGCTTTCGCCAAGCGCTGTGAAGGTGAGGGAATCATCTTCATTGGTCCCCCGGCCAGCGCTATCGAGACAATGGGTGACAAAATCACCGCCCGCGCGACCGTCGAATCCCGCGACGTGCCCACCGTTCCCGGAATCTCCCGGCCAAATCTAACGGACCAGGAGATCATCGACGCTTCTGAATCCGTTGGCTTCCCCGTGCTCATCAAACCCTCCGCTGGTGGTGGCGGCAAGGGAATGCACTTGGTGGAGGAACCTGAGACGCTGGCCAGCGCGCTGGTCTCCGCCCGCCGCGAGGCTGCAAGCTCCTTCGGCGACGACACGTTGTTCTTGGAGCATTTCGTAGATACTCCGCGCCACATCGAGGTGCAGATAGTCGCCGACTCCCACGGTAACGTGATTCACCTGGGTGAACGCGAATGCTCTCTACAGCGTCGCCATCAAAAGGTCATTGAGGAAGCCCCCTCTGCACTGCTGGACGAAAAGACTCGGCAGGAGATCGGCGAGGCTGCCTGCGATGCCGCCCGAGCCTGCGGTTACTGCGGTGCGGGCACGGTGGAGTTCATCGTCTCGGCCAAACAACCAGAGCGCTTCTTCTTTATGGAGATGAACACCCGCCTTCAGGTCGAGCACCCGGTCACCGAAATGGTCACTGGTCGCGACCTGGTGGAATGGCAGATCCGTGTGGCGCGCGGGGACGCTCTGCCCATCTCACAGGACGACGTGCAGCTCAACGGCCATTCCGTAGAAGCGCGTGTTTATGCTGAGGACGCAGCCGCCGGGTTCCTGCCCACCGGAGGAATGATCACGGGACTGTCTTGGCCGGGTGGGAACGGGGTACGTGTGGACGCCGGTGTAGTAGAAGGCCAAGAGGTCAGTTCTGATTATGACCCAATGTTGGCGAAAATCATTTCCCACGCTGAGACGCGCGAGGCTGCCCTTCAACGCCTCGACCAGGCGCTGGCCCACACCCGCATTGAAGGTCTGACGACCAATATTGACTTCAACCGCTTCCTGGTCACCCGCCCGGAGGTTATCGCTGGAGACCTGCAAACCGGCTTACTGGATTCCATCGTCGAGGACTTCCAACCTCGCGCAGTCCCCGTGGACACTCTCGCCGTTGCCGTGCTCCACCTGGCGGGCGCGCTAGGTGGGGGAGACGAAGGGGCGTCACAAAGAACGACCTCGGAACCCACCCTCGGCAGTGCCTGGACCGCGTGCGACGGGTGGCGCGGCGCTGGGAAGCGAGCACCTTTGCGTTTGGTGCTTGCCGATCCAGGCGGGGTAAGCGCGCCGGTTGAGGCACGTGCCGAATTTGAAGACGACGCGTGGACGATACGGCTCACTCCATTAGTCAGCGATGAAGGGGAAGACGAAGCGTCAGCTTCGGAAACCCGCCGTATCAAGATCGTTGCCGACCCGCAGGCCACGCGCAACGAATGGCGGCTGTCCATCGACGGCGCGCCTGCTGAGAAGTGGAGTGCCGGAAGACACGGCAGCATCACTGGACCGAACGGCACCCACGTGGTGGAGGTGTTCTCCGGCACGGCGCACGACGCAGAGGCCAGCACTCAGGATTCGCCGGACATCCTCAGTCCCATGCCCGGCACCGTTATCGCAGTGGAAGTCGCAGATGGCGATGAGGTCACCGAAGGCCAACCCGTAATCGTGATTGAGGCCATGAAGATGGAGCACACTCTGGCAGCGCCTCGCGGCGGAAAAGTCAAGGTCAGCGCTGAAGTTGGCCAGAAGGTCGGCACTGGAGAAGTCCTGGCGGAAGTCATTTCTGCGAACGACGCGTCCGATTAGCCAGCAGCTAAGCACATTCAACAGTTCACAAAACACAAGCACACCAAAAACCCACAGAAAGAGGAGAACAATGAGCCAAAGCACCAAGGATCGCAACCCCTACCTCTCCGACGAACTGCACGAACTGCGCGCCAGCGTGGAGGACTTCGCCAACTCCGTAGTCGACCCCGTGGCCGCCCAACACGACCGCGACCACACCTTCCCCTATGATGTCGTCCGCCAGATGGGCGAGATGGGTCTCTTCGGCCTGCCAATCTCCGAGGAATACGGAGGCATGGGCGGTGACTACATGGCCCTCGGCGTGGCATTGGAGGAGCTGGCTCGTGTGGATCAGTCCGTCGCCATCACCCTGGAGGCCGGAGTTTCCCTGGGAATCATGCCGATCTACCGCTTCGGCAGCGACGAGCAGAAGGAGACCTTCCTGCCGAACCTGGTGGCGGGCAAGAACCTGGCAGGCTTCGGCTTGACCGAACCTGAGGCTGGTTCCGATGCCGGTGGAACCAAAACGACCGCCAAGCTTGACGGCAACGAGTGGGTGATCAATGGATCGAAGCAGTTCATCACCAACTCTGGCACGGACATCACCTCCCTGGTCACGGCCACCTGTGTGACCGGCCAGCGTGACAATGGCAAGAAGGAAATCTCCGCCATCATCGTGCCGACCGGCACACCGGGCTTTACCGCCGAGCCCTCGTACAACAAGGTCGGCTGGAATGCCTCCGATACTCATCCGCTTACCTTCGATAATGTCCGCGTACCCGAGGAGAACCTGGTCGGCGAGCGTGGCCGCGGATTCGCCTACTTCCTCTCCATCCTCAACGAAGGCCGCATCGCCATCGCCGCCCTGGCCACCGGTGCTGCGCAGGGCTGTGTGGATGAATGCGTGCGCTATGCCAAGGAGCGCACCAGCTTTGGCAAGCCCATCTCCGAGTACCAAGCCATCAGCTTCAAGATTGCCCGCATGGAGGCTCGCGCCTGGACTGCCCGCCAAGCCTGGTATGCCGCGGCGGCGAAGATGGCCGCAGGCCTGAACTTCAGTAAGGAAGCCTCCATCGCGAAAATGGTTGCTTCTGAGGCAGCCATGGATAACGCCCGTGATGCCACTCAGATCCACGGCGGCTATGGATTCATGAACGAATATCGCGTTGCTCGCCACTACCGCGATTCCAAGATCCTCGAGGTAGGCGAGGGAACCACCGAGGTACAGCAAATGCTTATCGCCCGCGCTCTCGGCGTATAGGCCGCGCTTCACCCCCCCCTAAGCACGTCGGATACCGACGAGGCGTCACAAAGAAAACTAAGGAGACCTGCAACAATGAGCGAAGAAAAAGAGGTTGTGCAGCGCGGCCTGTGGTTCGAGGAGTTCGCCGAGGGCGTGGTGTACCGGCACCAACCCGGACGCACCGTCACCGAGGCGGATAACACGCTGTTCACCACCATGACCATGAATACCCAGCCGCTGCACATCGACGCAGCGTGGGCTGCCGCCCAGGACGGCTTCCGCGGCGAGCGACTGGTGAACTCCATGTTCACCTTGTCGACGGTAGTGGGGCTATCAGTGAGCCAACTTTCCCTCGGCACGATTGTGGCCAACCTGGGATTCAGCGAGATTTCCTTCCCGGCCCCCATGTTCCACGGAGACACTCTCTACGCCGAAACGCGCTGCGTGGGCAAACGGCTTTCGAAGTCACGACCCGGGCAGGGCATCGTGGAACTCGAACACATCGGGCGCAACCAGGACGGCACCATCGTCTGCAAAGCCACACGCAAGACACTGATGCAATGCGCACCGGGTGGGGAGGAGCCCAGCAATGGTTAGTTCGAGAACTCCCCAGCCGAACTCTTGGCTGCCAAAGGGGCCTGCGCTTTTGTTCGCCCCTGCCGACCGACCCGAGCGTTTTGCAAAGGCCGCGGATCGTTCAGACATGGTGATTCTCGACCTCGAAGACGGTTGTCGCGCCGAGAACCGAGCAGAAGCCAGGAAGAACGTCCAACATGCAGACCTCGACCCGGAACGCACGATCGTTCGCATCAACGCAGTGGACTCGCCGGATTTCGCCGAGGACCTCGCCGCCGTCGTCGATTCGCCGTATCGAACCGTGATGGTGCCGAAGGTAGAGTGCGGTTTCTCTCTTGGTGACGCCAACTCCAACGATCGTCCGCTGCCTGCTGACTTTCGAGTGATTGCGTTGATCGAAACCCCCAGGGGCGTGGTGAACCTCCCGGAAATCGCGGCAGACCCGCAGGTCGTGGCTCTGTTTTGGGGTGCCGAGGATCTGACTGCTGCACTGGGCGGGACAAGCTCGCGCTACAGTGCCGACGAGGTTCCCACCCCGGGAGGTGGCCCATCAGGCCATCCAGGTGGTTACCGCGAAGTACCGCGCCTCACCCGTGCGCTGGTGCTCACGCACGCGGCGGCGGCTGGCATCGTCGCGCTGGATTCGATTCACGCAGATACGACGGACACTAAAGGTGCCAGCGCCGAAGCCATCGACGCAGCTGCCAGCGGCTTTACCGCCACCGTGTCCATTCACCCTGGCCTGGTGCCCGTTATTCGCGAGGCCTATGCCCCAACCGAGGAACAGGCCACGTGGGCGCGCCGCGTCATTGAAGGCGCGGCCAAGAACACCGGGGCTTTCGCTCTGGATGGCCAGATGATCGACGCACCTTTGCTCCGCCAAGCGGAAATCATCGCCGCCAGAATCCGCTAGTTTCCATCGCCAGTTTTCTCAATTCCCCTTCTCACAACTCTTCAGCGAGATTCCTTTCGCACGAAAAGGTTGATATCCATGACACTTCCGATTCGCAACGACCGTCCGATTGTGATTTCCGATCCGGCGGATCTAGACCCCACACTGTCACACCAGGTTGGCCGCACTGACGTCGATCTGCTGGACGAGACCATTGGGCAGTGTCTAGCCCGCATTGTGGCCGAGTATCCAGAGCACGATGCGGTCATTGACTTCTACGGTGATGTGCATCTGACCTACACGGAGTTCTATCGCAAGGTTCAACGTCTGGCCTCTGGGCTGCACGCAGCTGGTTACCGCAAGGGCGATCGTATCGGCATTTGGGCTCCCAACCGCTGGGAATGGACTCTGGTGCAGTTCGCCACCGCTGAGATCGGCGCAATCCTGGTGTGCATTAACCCCTCCTACCGTCACAAGGAATTGGTCTATGCCATGGGGCAGTCGGGAGTAAAAGGACTGTTCTCCGCCGGTCGCTTCAAGGACTCGAATTACCGGGCGATGATTGATGCAGCAGAGAGCCAGTTCAGCCGCCACAATTACAAGGAAACGATCTTCTTTGGTTCGGAACGTTGGGACGAGCTAGCTAACCACGCCATCTTGGATCTCAACCCAGTTCGTGAACAGCTGCACCAGGATGATCCCATTAATATCCAGTACACCTCCGGCACGACAGGTATGGCCAAGGGTGCGACGCTGACCCACCGCAACATTCTGAACAATGGTTACCTGGTGGGGGAGACCCTCCAGTACACAGACCGCGACAAGGTCGTCATCCCCGTACCTTTCTTCCACTGCTTCGGCATGGTGATGGGCAACCTCGGTGCCATTACACACGGTGCGACGACCATCATCGCGGGCCCAGTGTTTAACCCCCAATCCGTGTTGGAGGCAGTGGAGCACGGCAAGGCCACCAGCCTTTTCGGCGTTCCCACGATGTTTATGGCGGAGCTGGATGAGATTGAACACGCCAAGGCCAAGGGGAAGACCTACGACCTATCTAGCCTGCGCACCGGCATCATGTCCGGAACTGCCTGCCCTACCCGCACGATGCGGCAGGTGATGGACATCATGAATATCAATGAAATCACCATCGCCTATGGCATGACGGAGACCTCCCCGGTGAATCACCAGACAGTGGTAGACGACCCGATTGAAAAGCGTGTGGGTACTGTTGGACGCCCCAATCCGCACATCGAAGTGAAAATCGTTGACCCGGAGACCGGGGAGACCGTTAAGCGCGGCGAACAGGGCGAGATTCTGATCCGTGGCTTCCTGGTGATGCAGGGTTACTGGGACATGCCCGGTAAGACTGCAGATGCGATTGATGAGGACGGCTGGATGCACTCTGGTGACCTCGGAACGATGGACGAGGAAGGCTATGCCCGTATTACGGGTCGAGCGAAGGACATGGTGATTCGCGGCGGAGAAAACCTTTACCCGCGCGAAATCGAGGAGTTTCTGATGACCCACCCGGATATCTCCGATGTGCAGGTCGTGGGCGTGCCAGACGAGAAGTACGGCGAGGAACTAATGGCCTTCATCATCATGCGGGAGGATACCGTACCGCTGGACAAGGAAGCTGTCCGCGAGTTCTGCGACGGTGAGCTGACCCGGCACAAGATCCCCAAGTACGTCCAGTGCGTTGATTCCTTCCCCATGACCCTGTCGGGCAAGGTTCGCAAGGTTGAGCTGCGCGAACAGGCTGTCGAGATCCTCGGCATCTACCAGAAGTAAGCCGTCCCACCAACAGATCCACACAGATACACAGAAAGGAAGCAACCGTGAGCACTACAGCGGCCCATCATTCAAAACTGCGTACCGCCGCGGAGGCAATTGCTGATATCCCAGACGGCGCCACCCTGGCCGTCGGCGGATTCGGAGTATGCGGAATCCCGCAAGTCCTTCTCGAAGAGCTAAGCCGATCCAATGTGAAAGACCTGGAGGCCGTAAGCAACAACGCCGGCCTTGATGGTCGAGGCCTGGGTCTGCTGCTGGCTAACCATCAGTTGCGCCGCATTGTGGCCAGCTACGTGGGGGAGAACAAGGAGTTCGCCCGCCAGTACTTGGACGGCGAACTAGAGGTGGAGCTCACTCCGCAGGGCACCCTGGCGGAGCGTCTACGCGCCGGCGGTTCGGGCATCGGAGCTTTCTTCACCCGCACCGGCGTGGGCACGCTTGTTGCCGACGGTGGGATGCCATGGAAGTACGACGCCAACGACAAGACGAAGGTGCAGGTGGCCTCGCCTGCGAAGGAAACCCGCACCATCGACGGCGAGGACTATGTGCTGGAAACCGCTATCCGCGCCGACTTCGGCCTGGTTCGGGCCGCAATCGCAGATAAGGATGGCAATCTGCGCTTTTCCAAGACCGCCCGCAACTTCAACCCCCTGGCCGCCATGAGCGGCAAGATCTGCATTGTGGAGGCCGAAAAAGTTGTGGAAGTCGGAGAACTTGCCCCGGACGATATCCACCTGCCGGGTGTTTTCGTCCACCGCATTGTGGAGCTGACCCCAGAACAGGCAGATGACAAGATGATCGAAAAGGAGACCGTACGATGACCGGCTGGACCCGCCAGGAAATGGCCGCCCGTGCCGCCCAAGAACTCGAAGACGGCCAGTACGTAAACCTGGGCATCGGTATGCCCACGCTCGTGCCCAACTATGTGCCAGAAGGCGTGACTGTATCTCTGCAATCGGAAAACGGCATGCTGGGAATCGGCCCGTACCCGGAAGCCGGTCAGGCTGACCCGGATCTCATCAATGCAGGTAAGGAAACCGTCACAGCTTTGCCTGGCACTAGCTACTTCGACTCTGCCTTAAGCTTTGGCATGATCCGCTCGGGCAAGATCGACGTCGCCATCCTGGGCGCCATGGAGGTCAATGCCCGCGGCGACATCGCCAATTGGATGGTGCCCGGCAAAATGGTCAAAGGCATGGGTGGTGCTATGGATCTGGTCGTTGGTGCGCGCCGGGTGATCGTGTTGATGGACCACACCACCAAAACCGGCGAACCGAAGCTCATCAAGGAACTCACTCTGCCCACTACCGGGCTTGGAGTGGTAGATCGGATCATTACGGATCTGGCCGTATTTGATCGTGACGACGATGGTTTGAAGCTCGTGGAGCTGGCACCTGGCGTCACCACAGAAGAGGTAGAAGAAAAGACCGCAGTTCCGTTTACAACGGCCCTGAGTTAGACCAACCAATCGGCTTCGCTGAGCGGTCGTTCGTGCCATACTTGAGGGCACAACGCAGGCTTTTTAAGCGATGACGCCACTAGTTTCGAGAGTTAGGATTTATCAGATGACCTTGCAGGAAGACCCTAAGGATATTGTCGTTGTAGGTGCAGCACGAACCCCGCAGGGACGCATGCTCGGTGCGCTGGCGAAGAAGAGCTCGGTTGATCTGGGTGCAGAGACCATCAAGGCCGTATTGGAGCGCTCCGGTGTGGCAGCGGGAGACGTGGATTACGTACTGATGGGGCAGGTCGTACAGGCAGGTTCCGGGCAGAACCCGGCGAAGCAGTCCGCTGTGGCGGCGGGTATTCCGATGAACGTTCCGGCCATGACTGTGAACAAGGTGTGCCTGTCCGGCCTGGATGCCGTTATTAATGCTTCCCGTCTGATCCGCCTGGGCGATGCCAGCATCGTCGTCGCCGGTGGTCAGGAGTCCATGACCAACGCCCCGCACATCGCCGCAGGCGTGCGAGCAGGTAAGGGCTATGGCTCCCTGGCGTTGCAGGATTCCCTGGAGCGCGATGGTCTGTCTGACCCGAACGAGGGTACGGCCATGGGCCTTGAGACCGACGAGGGTAACGCTGAGCGTGGCATCACCCGCGAGGAGCAGGACGAGATTGCAGCCCGCTCTCACCAGCTCGCCGAGGCTGCCACCAACGAGGGCGTCTTTGCCGAGGAGATCGTTCCGATCGAGGTGAAGGGCCGCAAGGAAACCGTAACCGTTACCGCCGATGAGGGCATCCGCCCCGGCACCACAGCCGAGGGGCTAGCGAAGCTGCGCCCGGCCTTCGTGAAGGACGGTACGATCACCGCTGCTTCTGCCTCCCAGATTTCCGATGGTGCTGCGGCCGTGGTGCTGACCACCCGCGAAAACGCTGAGACCAAGGGGCTGGAGATCCTGGCCACCCTGGGGGAGTACGGACAGACTGCCGGCCCGGACACTAAGCTGCACTCCCAACCGTCGCAGGCCACCGCTGCAGCGCTGCAGAAGGCCGGCTGGGAGGCCGGCGACCTGGACTTCCTGGAGATCAACGAGGCCTTCGCCTCCGTGGTTGCACAGTCCATCAAGGACCTGGACTACCCGCTGGACAAGACCAACATCCACGGCGGCGGCATTTCCCTGGGGCACCCCATCGGTGCCTCCGGCGCACGCCTGGTGGTACACGCAGCGCACGAGCTGAAGCGCCGCGGCTCCGGCAAGGCCGCCGTTTCTCTGTGTGGCGGTGGCGGCCAGGGTGACGCTCTGCTGCTGTGGCGCTAAGCCGGCTTAAGAGCGGCGGGGCTTTCTCCAAGCTGCTGCCCTTAGCAGTTGGTGCGGCAGCCGTCTGCGCGTGCTGCGCCATTGCCGCAGCTGACCCGCAGACCCCGGGCGGGTTCATCCCGGAATGCCCCACGAAAGCGCTTTTCGGATTCAACTGCCCGGGCTGCGGCTCGATGCGCATGATCCAGGCGCTGGTACAGGGAGACTTCGGCGCGGCGCTGCGCTATAACGCCGTTGGGGTACTCGGACTATTCCTCCTCGTGTGGAGCTGGTTAGTCTGGATCGGGCGAGCCTGGGGGAAGCACATACCCAATTGGGAACACTATCGACACGCACCTCTGGTCGTAGGGGTGGTGATAGGGCTGTGGTTTATAGCTCGCATACTGCCGTTTTCGCCATTTTTGGAACTTCGAGTGTAGGTTCCTACAGCCTTTAGGCTTTGCTCGTAGTATGGGTGTGCTAGGAAGATAGCGTCACTTGAGAACCCAAAGTGCGAAAAACTAAGGACACCAATGACCAATCCCTATGACCAGGGGCCTTCCAATGAAGACCCGTTTGGACTAGAGGACAAGCAGGTTTATCCGTACAACAGTGGGTATAACCAGACTCCCTCCCCTGACCAATCTTCCAGCTATGGCGGTTACCAGAACAGTGGTTACCAGAATGGCGGGTACAGCGGCTACCAGAACCAGTCAGCTGGTTATGGAGCGCAACTGGGGCAGGCATACCAGCCGGGAGTGGGACGAACTCCACCCGATAACTGGATGTGGGCAACGATTTTGGCCACTATCATTTGCTGCCTACCGTTGGGGGCAGTTGGAATCTACTTTTCCTCCCAAGTGGAAAGCCGCTGGCTCCGTGGGGACTATGCAGGCGCACAAAGTGCCTCCGACACTGCGAGAAACCTGGCTCTCGCATCAGCATGCGTCTTCGCCGTGGGTTTCATCGTCTACTTCGTTATCTTTGCGGGTTTTCTAGGACTCAGCCTTAGCGACATCTAGACTCTTAGCAACATCATTATGAGCGCCATCACCGGTAGCGCGAGACCCGTGGAAACCACCGCGGTGTCTCGCGCTAGTACTTTATTGACGCCGAAGCGCTGCGCATAGGTAAAGACGTTCTGTCCGGTCGGGAGGGCGGCCAGGAGCACCATGGCCAGAAGCAACTGAGACGAGGCGTCACAAAGAAAAACGCCGTAGAACGCGGCGATGGCGGGGTGCACGACAGTTTTGACCAGCGACGCCGCCCACACAGAACGACGGGGCGATAGACCAGGCTGGAGTACGCGAACCTCCGCCATCGACATGCCAAAGGCAATGAGGGCACAGCCGACAGTCGCGTCTGCAATGATTCCCATTGGGTCGGCGATGATGCCGGGCAGAATGAAGCCCGTGTTGTGCTGCAGCAGCGAGATGACGATTCCGATTACGGCGCCGATGATGAGTGGGTTCTTCAGGATCGTCAGCACAGTGGAGCGGACGAAGCTGGTGGTCTGCTTGCCCGTGCGCATGTCCAGCGCAAGCACGCTCAGCGGGCCGTAGAATCCGACCTGGAAGAGGATGACGGGGAGGGTAAGGGTGGGATCGTCCATCAAGTGGGCGGCCAGGGGGATGCCGAGGTTTGAGCCGTTGCAGTAGGTGCAGGCGAGCATCGCGATGATGGAATCCTCGGTGGAACGCCTAGTGAGCCAACGATAGCCCAAGAAGGCCATAAAGCCCGTGGTGAGGGTGGACAGCGCCACAACCAACAAATTCGGCCCGAAAAGCTGGGCGATGTCCGTTTTGGACATGAACGTGATCAGCGTGCAGGGCAGCGCGATCCAGAACACGAACATGTTGAGGGTGTAGACCGCATTGGGGCCTAAGAGACGAAGACGCCCTACTCCGAAGCCGATCGCGATGACGAAGATGACGACGGCAAAGCCGGAGAGGACGTTGAGCATGAGGTTATGCTATAGGCGCGGTATTACTGAACTCCGTAGTAGGTGGACTTATCCACGACGTAGGCGTGGGCGAACTTATCGGTGAAGGACTGCTTCTCGGGGCTCCTGCCGATAGTTACGCCCACGGCGATATAAACCGCGAGTTGCACAAAGGGGCCTACCCCAGGAATTGCCCCCAATAGGCCGCCGAGGATGTACCAGCTGTTGCGCTTCAGCGAGTCGACGGCGGAAATGTTCTGTCCGTCCGTGGAAATAACTCGAGCGCCGATGGCCATTTTGCCGACGGTGGCGCCCTTTTTGGACTCCATGAGGACGCGGTAGGTCAGCCACATGATCAATATGATTAGACCCCAGAGAGCCAGTTTGCCGTTCGGAAAGAGGTGGTTCACCTCTTCAGGTGAATTGGCGGTTTTAAGAGCATGATACCAATCCACAAGATCACTACCGCAGATGGCAGCTAGTAAAATGCCACCGATAAACGCTTGCACCAAGAGGCCGTCGATGATCAGCGCCAGTAGGCGCTTCCAGGCACCTGGGCGGCTGCTATCGAACATTGCGCCGTTATCCTGCGCATCGTGGGGGAAGGCCGGGGCGCCGTAGGAATTGGGTGCGCCGGTGGCATAATCGTCCTGACCGTAAGGGCCGGTCTGCTCGTAGGGGTTGGTGTCACCAGAATTGCCACTGGCGTAGTCGTTGTAACCCGGCAGGTCGTTCGACCCACTGTTGTTTTGGGGGTAGTTGTTGCTCAACTGCAGACATCCTAACTATCGTTCGGCTGATATCCGATCGCCCGCACTCCCCGATAGCTTCTGTGCGTCGGAGAGCGCGGAAGAATTTTACTGTGCCAGCTTAGCGAAAATCGCCCCCGGTGCACGAAGATTGGATTCGAGCACCGACGTGAGGATACGAAAAAGACCCACCGCCTGTCTCGTACTTGCGTACGGGGCGTGGGTCTTGATCGTGTCTGTTAAACGTCTTCGGGCTGCAATCTCGAAGTCGCGAGCCCAAAAGGGCACAGCGGTTTAGCGGCTGTGGAAGGGCAGGAGTGCCATCTCGCGCGCGTTCTTCACGGCGGTGGCAACCTGGCGCTGCTGCTGCGGGGTCAGGCCCGTTACGCGGCGAGAGCGAATCTTGCCACGCTCGGAGATGAACTTACGCAGCAGGTCGTAGTTCTTGTAGTCAACCGTCTCAATGCCCTCGGCCTTGAGCGGGTTCTTCTTCGGGCGGCGGGACTGTTCCATCCGCGCCTTCTTCATGTTGGTGCGCTTCATTGTTAAAGCTCCCCCTTACCAGCTGGACTTGCGTACGCCCGGCAGCTCACCGCGGTGAGCCATGTTGCGGACACGTACACGGGACAGGCCGAACTTACGCAGGTAGCCGCGCGGGCGGCCATCGGCTGCGTCGCGGTTACGGACGCGAACCGGGGAAGCGTCGCGGGGCTGACGGTTCAGCTCCCACTGTGCATCCAGGCGCTCCTCGTCGGTGCTGTTCGGGTTTTTGATGATCTTCTTGAGCTCAGCGCGACGCTCCGCGTAGCGGGCGACGATTTCCTTGCGCTGCTCGTTCTTCGCGATCATGGACTTCTTAGCCATAAATTATCGCTCCTCGCGGAATTCGACGTGCTTGCGGGCGATCGGATCGAACTTCTTCAGGGTGATGCGATCCGGGTTGTTGCGCTTGTTCTTACGGGTGACGTAGGTGTAACCGGTGCCAGCCGTAGACTTCAGCTTGATGATTGGGCGGATATCGTTACGTGCCATAGTTAGATCTTCTCCCCACGGGCGCGGATCTTGGCAACGACAGACTCGATGCCGTCACGGTCAATGGTCTTCAGACCCTTAGTGGACACGTTCAGCGTGATGGAACGGCCCTCAGAGGGCAAGTAGAACGTACGACGCTGGATGTTCGGGTTCCAGCGACGGTTCGTGCGGCGGTGCGAGTGGGACACAGACTTGCCGAAGCTCGGCTTGCGTCCCGTGACCTGGCAATATGCCGACATGGGTTTTCTCCTTCCGCCGGAGATCAAAGGTGCCAGCGCCGCGCACATCTAAAACCCATGGTTAGACGGGCCTTGAGTTTTACGTGGTGGGGCGCTGTTTTTAGCCTTAAATCCGTCCGGCGATGACGTTTACATAGACAACAGCGGGAGCTAACTTTACCCCACGGGTGCGCTATAACCTAATCGCTCTTTGTGACGCCCTATGCTCTCATCGCGCCCTGCTGTGACACCGTCCCAGCACGGCAAACGCGATTTTATTAATGAGGTGTTTGTTCGCTATCATAGTCCCTCGTTGTGCGACTAACTTTGTCGCGCCTTAATAGCCCCTCGGTAACCGAGTGGCCTGAAGGGCGTCAATAAAGAAGGCAGAGAAGGCGCGCTGCTTTTTATGACCCGACTCAGGCACGACCTGCGTAACAGATTCGCAGGACCGACCTGATGTACACGCACCTAAGGGAATAAGAGGAAACCATGAAGAAGGATATCCACCCCGACTACCACCCCGTAGTCTTCAAGGATGCGAGCACCGGACACCAGTTCATCACTCGCTCCACCGCTACCTCCGACCGCACCGTTGAATGGGAAGACGGCAACGAGTACCCGCTCATCGTCGTTGACGTGACCAGTGAGTCCCACCCCTTCTGGACCGGCGCTCAGCGCGTTATGGACACCGCCGGCCGCGTGGAGAAGTTCCAGCGTCGCTACGGCAACATGACCCGCCGCAAGAAGAAGTAAGAACTCTTCTCACTAAACAGATCCCAAGAAATCTATTTCACACCTTTAATAAGGAGGTAGAAGACAATGGCAGTACCGAAGCGCCGTATGTCTCGTGCAAACACGCACTCCCGCCGTTCCCAGTGGAAGGCCGACAACGTTGCTCTGCAGAACGTTAAGGTCCAGGGCCAGGAAGTTCAGATTCCTCGCCGTCTGGTAAAGGCCGCTCAGCTGGGTCTCATCGACCTGGACTAGGTCTGATTCCATAGCGATTTTAAAGCTACGTTCGTAGCGTATCGATCCCCACCGCACACACAGTGTGGTGGGGATTTTGCCTTGTTAAGACATATAAGAAAAGCTGTGTGTTCATTAAAAAAGTTGTTGCGCACGAGCATGGCCACAGATTCGAAGGCACAATGGTTCGTATGAAGATTCTTGTTGTAGATGACGACCAGGCAGTGCGTGAATCCCTACGCCGTTCCCTGATCTTTAACGGCTACACTGTCGTACTGGCGACGGATGGTGAAGAAGCTCTGGAATCCATCACCAATGAGCGGCCAGACCTTGCCATCCTTGACGTGATGATGCCGAAAAAGGATGGGCTGGATGTCTGCCGCGAACTGCGCAGCCATGGCGATGATCTGCCTATCCTTCTACTCACTGCCCGCGACTCCGTGGAAGAGCGCGTTGCCGGTCTCGATGCTGGTGCAGACGACTACTTGCCGAAGCCCTTTGCGTTGGAGGAGCTGCTGGCGCGTACCCGCTCACTGTTCCGTCGCGCTGCCCGCCCGGCGATTCAGGAGGGTGAGTCCCACGAACCGCTGCGTTTCGAGGATCTAACCCTCAACCCGGAGACTCGCGACGTGTACCGCGGCGACCGCCAGATCAGCCTGACCCGCACGGAGTTCGCCCTCCTGGAGCTGCTGATGAGCAACCCGCGAAAGGTTCTTTCTCGCAACACGATCCTGGAAGAGGTTTGGGGGTACGACTTCCCAACCTCCGGCAATGCTCTGGAGGTGTACATCGGTTACCTCCGACGCAAGACCGAGGCCAATGGCGAAAGCCGTTTGATTCACACTGTGCGGGGAGTGGGCTACGCGCTGCGTGAGACTGCACCGTGATCCTGCGTAGGCTCCCGGAGGAGAATCTTGCGGTCGAGCCCGGAACGGATTACACCCAGGCCGAGAAAGACGGTGGCTCTAGCGAAAGCAGAAGCGGCCGACTAGTAAAGTCGGTGCGTTTTTCTCTGCGCGGATTATCTCTGCGTGTCCGCTTGGCTGGGCTCACAGCCATCGTAGTGATGCTGTGTATCGCGATTATCACCGTAGCTTCCTATGCCACTGTCAAGCAGGTGCTATCGCAAGAAATGGATAAGACGCTGCAGACTCAGGCACAGGCTTATATCGATTCTGGATTCGAGTTTCCGACCAGCGAAACCGGCGAAGGGGAGAATTACCGCCCTCGCTTCTTTGACTCCGACAACAACATGAGTGTGCTCGTCGTCCCCGCTGAGCAGGCGGGACGGCAGGCAGATTTATCGAAGTTCGAGGGTATTCTCAGCGCCGACGAAGTCGGTGTGTTGGTGGGCGATGACCCATACGTTTTCGAAAGCAACGGCGATACCCGCAGTTTCGCCATTGCTGCGCTAGACGGTCGTGTCATCGTGCTGCGTCTGGATATTTCCTTTACCAATCAAACCCTGGAATCTCTGTGGCTAGTGTTGATTCTCATTGCCACGACAGGTTTTATTGCCTCGATTATCGTGGGCATAGCGGTGGCGAACTCCGGTGCTCAGCCGATCACCCGGCTGCGCCGGGCTGCTGATGAAGTCTCCCGTACCGGTGAGCTGCGGCAGATCCCAGTCTACTCTCAGGACGAGCTAGGGGCGCTGACCGTGTCGTTTAACAACATGATGAATGCGCTGCAAGAGGCTCAGACGAAACAGAAGAATCTGGTTGCGGATGCCTCACACGAGCTGAAGACACCTCTGACGTCGCTGCGTACAAATGTGGAGCTGCTGATGTTGGCGTCGCAAAGAAAAGACGGCGACGGTCCCGGCATAAGCGATGAAGACCGTAAAGACATAGAGCGGGACGTCATTGCGCAGATCGACGAAATGAGCGGTCTGATCGGCGATCTTGTTGACCTAGCCCGTGAGGACTCCGACCCAGAGGTCTTGAGCACTGTCGAGATTTCCGAGCTCATCGCGCAAGGCATTACACGCGTGCAAAGGCGTCGTCCCGACGTGACCTTCGATACCCACCTCATTGAGTGGAACCTGCGGGGAGATTCTTTCGCCCTGTCGCGTGCGCTGCTTAATTTGCTGGATAATGCGGCCAAATGGTCGCCCGAAGGCGGTGTGGTGCGGGTCTGGATGCAGCCGATCGCTGGTGAGGGATGTGACGCCGCAGCTTCCCATCTAGAAGGTTCAGCATTGCAAGAGGTGGAGATTCGTGTGGCAGATTCGGGGCCGGGCATTCCGCAGGAGGATCGAGAACTTGTATTCGATCGCTTCTATCGGTCAATAAAGGCTCGATCAATGCCAGGATCCGGTTTGGGGTTGGCGATCGTGAAGCAAGTTATTGAGCGCCACCACGGTGTGATCGTGGTTGACGAGTCCGATGACGGCGGTGCTCTCATGCGTGCCGTTCTTCCTGGACTGCCTGGGGAATCGCAGGAGTGACGTGGGTCGGGAACATTTGTCCGCTGATTTTTCTTAAACTGGCAGAAAAGTTACAGCGTTCGTAGCGCTGACCTACATATATGACAGACATACTGGTGTCCATGAACGAAAGGGAACACGATATGGGTGAGAACACTTCGGGGAATGGGCAGCGAATGCCGGGCGAACCGGACTTTTCCGATGGGGGACGGGAAGCAGCTCAGAATCCTGGAGCTAGTGCAGGCGCTAGCGGCGTCAACGCGGACGCTAATGCAAACGGTAACGTCGGTGGTGGCACAGAGGCTCGCAAGATAGCGCGCGAGCATATTCATTGGAATGGCGAGCAAGGTACGCCACAGTATCCGGCAACGCACGCTGGCTCGCCGGTGCAACCGGGAGCGTGGCCAACGGGTCTGGAGGATAATCAGACTCAACAGATCCAGGCTCAGCACATTCAACCCCAGCAAATGCAGCGCCAGCAGGCTCAGAGCCAACCGTTCCAGGATCCGCTAGTGCCACAGGATCCGATGGCGCCGCAGCCACGGGAGAAGAAGCGTTGGTCGACACCAGCGGTTGCTGCGTTGTTGCTGACCGGTGCCGTGGTGGCCTCCGCGGTGACCTACGTGGGCATGGATGCCTTGAATGAGAACAAGTCCAGCAACAATGCCACAACGTCTTTCGACAGCTCTAACACCACCAATAAGTCCGCAAAGGAAAAAGAGGCTTCTAACCCGGTAGAGCCGGGAAGCACCTCCGATGTGGCTAACAAGGTTCTACCTTCAGTCGTGTCAATTCGCGTCACCACGTCTCAAGGCGGTGACGAGGGATCTGGCTCGATCATTTCCTCTGACGGTCTCATTCTGACGAATAACCACGTTGTCTCTGCCGCTGAAGGCGGAAAGGCGAAAATGGAAGTGGCTCACAACGACGGTCGTACTCTCGAGGCGGAGGTCGTAGCCACCGATCCGCAGACTGATATTGCGGTGATTAAGGCCAAGAACGTCACGGACCTTAAGCCCATTGAGTTCGGTGATTCGAATGCTGTGAACGTGGGCGAAGACGTGATGGCGATTGGTTCCCCCCTTGGGCTATCGGCCACGGTGACGACGGGCATTGTTTCTGCTAAGAACCGTCCTGTACAGGCATCTGGCGAAGATGGTGGCGAAGCTTCTCTGATTGATGCGATCCAGACGGATGCTTCCATTAACCCCGGCAACTCCGGTGGTGCACTGGTGGATATGCAAGGCAAGCTCATTGGCATCCCCTCTGTTATCGCCTCCACTGGTGGTGAGTCAGCGGGCTCCATTGGCTTGGGCTTTGCCATCCCGATTAACCAGGCCGAACGCATCTCTAAGCAGCTGATCGATAAGGGTAAAGCAGAGCACCCGATTATCGGTGCGAAGGTCAATACTCGATCCAATGAAGTGGGCGCCGTCGTCGTCGACGTCAACAAAGACAGTCCTGCGGATAAGGCTGGTTTGAAGAAGGGCGACCTGGTTACTCACGTCGACGAGCGACGTGTGGATTCCGGCGTTGCTTTGATTGCGGCTATCCGATCGCACGCAGTGGGAGACACTGTAAAGCTCAAGGTTAAAGAAGGTCGCGATGGAGAAGAACGTGAGGTTGAGCTCACTCTAACTACCGCCGAGTAGTCCGGCATTCCCGTTCGCCTGTACAGCAGTAGGCGGACGGGATATTTTATTAGTTACGTTCGTTTATTTATTCAGGAGGATCGCAGTGGCCGTTCGGAAGGCTAACCCAGAGTCTGCGGACATCAATGAAGTCGCGGTCATGAAGTCCGTGGATCACGCACAGGTGGAGCGACTGGCAGAGGAGATCCCCGAGCCGGATGACGCACTGTTTCACTCCTTGGACGCCAAGGAGCGAACCCGCGAGCAGCTTCTCGATGATCCGCCCCTGCACGCCATGGTTGTTCTCGTAACCGACTTCCCCGAGGAAAAAGCGAAGAACGGGGAACTGGTTGCCGAGCTGCTGGTCGAGGAAGGTTTCTTGGTCGACGCCGTTCTCAGCGTTGAGTCCCGAAAGGGGGCGATCCGCAAGGCTATTCAAACCGCCGTTGTCGGAGGCGCGGATCTTGTTGTCACCATTGGCGGAACCGGAACCGGTCCGCGGGATAAGACGCCGGAGGCTACACGCGCGGAGTTGGATCGCAAGATTCCGGGCATTGCTGAAGCGCTTCGATCCTCGGGCTTGGCGGCGAACTCTTTGGATGCGGGCCTTTCCCGCGGTGTTGCGGGCATCTCCGGTTCCACCGTGGTGGTGAACATCGCCGGTTCTCGCGGAGCGATTCGCGACGGTATGGCCACTTTGGGGCCGCTGGTTCGTCACGTTGTCGACGATATGAATGACCGGGCTTAGCATGCCCCGACGGCACTCGGGTTCGAAGCAACCCGGTTACCGCAATCGCTATGACCTAGAGGTTCCACAACCCGTTTCTGGTCGTCGCCGCAGGTTCTTCGGCAAGGTCGGCCAGGCGCAGAACCCGGGGACTTCTTTTCTTGACGCCATCGCCTCCAAAACGACGAAACCCCACTCAGACCTTGTTCAGGATGAGTGGGGTGATGAGCTGCCTTCTGCGGAATTGGAACGCCGCTACCTAGAGGAGCAGCGTCCACCGCATTGGGGTTAGTCCGGTGGACTTTAGTTGGCGTGCTTGCCGGTCGGCTCAGCCTCGCCACCGCGTTGCTCGATGAGCAGGTCTCGGATCTCGGCTAGCAGCTCAGTCTCGGTTGCAGTAGCCTCCTCCGGCTCAATGCCCTTACGGCGAGCGTTGATCTCTGCCAGCTTGTTCATCGGCATGATCATCAGGAAGTAGATAACGCCAGCGATGATCAAGAAGTTGAAGATTGCGGTCAGGATGCCACCGATATTGACGAAGGTGGCGGGGTTACCCTCACGCAGGTGGAAGCCAAGGCCAAACTCAGGGGATCCACCAACGGCTGCGAGCAGCGGTTCGATGATGCCACTAGTGAAAGCAGTAACGATAGCGGTAAACGCACCGCCGATGATAACGGCAACGGCAAGCTCAATAACGTTGCCGCGCATGATGAACTTCTTAAAACCTTCGAGCATTGTGCTGAAAGACCTTTCTTGTCCGCGACGCATGCGCGGTCAGTACAAGCAACTACATGACGGGAAAGAAACCGAGGTCGTTGATCACAGCGTCGACGACCAAGTCGTGCTCCCGGCTAGGGACGATGCGTGTGAACTCTTCGTGGTCCACCACTGCCCACACATTGATGTGTGAGGGGCGGTCGGCCAGTGCCCGGTCGTAGAAGCCACCACCTTGCCCGAGCCGTATCCCATGATAATCAATCGCCAGCGCAGGTGTAATAATTACATCCGCGCATGTTGGAAAAGTGTGAATCGCATTACCTTCCGGCTCAAGAATCCCCCAAGTTCCAGCAACCAGGTTCGGGTTTTCGGGATGAAACTCGACCCATTCGAGGACAGGGACGTGAGTAGATCCTTCAACGGTGCCGTCGCTGGGGGAGCCGTTTGAAGCTGAGGCATTGTTTCGGGACACCCTTGGGAGAAGAACTCGCGCGCCAGTACTAGCAATAACGTCAGGGAGATCAGCGCCTCCGGGCTCGCCAGGTAGGGGAACATAGCCGGCGATAGTGAGAGTTGAGGGTGCTGCAGGCAATTTCGTGAGGGCTTTAAGAAGATGGGACTGGATTGCGCGGTCGCGCGCTGGGCGCTGATCAGTTCGGGCGGTGCGAGCGGCACGGACTGCGGCGCGGGCAAGTTTTTTGCTGGTAGAAAGATCTTTCATCGCCTTCGAGCCTACTGCAGAGGGCAAAATGCTTGATCTGGGAAAGAAAACTGTGCATAGGCGGTGTGTAGAGCACAAATCGGTTCATAGAAGCGCTACTATTCCGGCATGACTTCTAGCCCTACGATCTCCACGTCCGAGCAAGCTAACCTGCATACCGTTGTGGTGCCAGCTGCCGGACTTGGAACCCGTTTCTTGCCTGCTACTAAGACTGTTCCGAAGGAGCTGCTTCCAGTTGTAGACACTCCCGGTATCGAGCTAATCGCCAAGGAAGCTGCTGACGCGGGGGCTGGTCGCCTCGCTATTGTGACAGCCCCGAAAAAGGGAGGTGTGCTCGGTCACTTCGATACCGACGCTGAGCTGGAAAGCACGCTGGAACAGCGAAACAAGACCGAACAACTGGCAAAGGTTCGAGCCACCGATGGATTGATCGATGTGGTCGCTGTGGAGCAGGAAAAGCCTTTGGGGCTGGGGCACGCTATTGGGCTGGCCGAGGAGACGCTGGATGATGACGAGGATTGCTTCGCCGTCATGCTGCCGGATGACCTGGTGCTGCCGATGGGCGTGATGGAGAAGATGCTGGCCGTACGTAAGCAGTATGGCGGGTCGGTCTTGTGTGCCTTCGAGGTGCCACGTGAGGAAGTAAGTAACTACGGCGTTTTTGAGATCGACGAGGCTGACCACGCCGATGTCAAAGTCGTCAAGGGCATGGTTGAGAAGCCGGCGGTGGAGGATGCTCCGTCGAACTTCGTTGCAACGGGTCGCTATCTGCTGGACCGTCAGGTATTCGACGCGCTGCGTCGCACCAAGCCTGGTAAGGGCGGCGAAATTCAGATCACCGATGCCATCGAGTTGATGATCACCGAAGGTCACCCAGTACACATTATTGTCCACCATGGTCTGCGCCATGATCTAGGTAACCCCGGTGGGTACATTCGAGCTTGCGTCGATTTCGCGTTGCAGAATGAGACTTATGGCCCCAGCTTGAAGACTTGGCTGCAAGAGCGCCTGGCACAAGAGAACTTGGGATCATAGAGAACTAACAAGCTTTTTAAGCTGAAGGGAACCTCTCATGCGATCGGTTGAAGAACAGCTGGCAATCATCACCTCTGCGGCGGTGACGCCTGAGCCAGTGCGCATCGCCATCACCGAGACCCTGGGCCTGCGCTGTGCAGAAAGGGTCGAAGGTTCCGAACCTTTGCCGGGCTTCGATCAGGCAGCGATTGACGGTTATGCCGTGAGAAGCGTCGACATCCGCCAGGCACTTACCCTCGCGCGAGGCGGGGATCACGGTGATACGTCAGAGGGCGGTAAAGCGGCTGAGAACCTCAGCGGAGTGAAGGAAACCCTGCCGATCGTTGGCGATGTTACGGCTGGTTCTCTAAGGCCAATTCGCCTACAACCGCGCCAAGCTGTGCGCGTTGAAATGGGAGCTCCGCTGCCGACCCTTGCCGATTCTGTGCTGCCGCTGGACTGGGTGGAAAAGGAAGGCCGTAAAATCCGCCCGCTGGAAGCCATCGCGTCCGGCGAGTTCGTCCACCGCAAAGGCTCTGATGTTCAGCCCGGAGACGTGGTCGTCGAAGAAGGTGCCGTCATTGGGGCAGCTCAAGTAGGGCTTTTGGCGGCAGTGGGACGCTCCAAAGTGCTGGTGTACCCGCGCCCGCGCCTGTCGGTGCTCTCCTTCGGACGCGAACTATTGGATATCGACCGTGACCCGGCCGTGGGACAGGTTTATGATGTGAACTCCTATGCGCTGGCTGCTGCTGCACGGGAAGCAGGCGCGGACGTCCACCGCGTCGGCATCTTGAGCGGTGAACCGCGCAAGATGCGAGAGGTCATCGAAAGCCAGCTACTCCGCTCCGAGGTAGTCGTCATCTCTGGTGCGATAGGCGGAGCCGCCAGCGATGAGCTGCGCGAGATTCTCTCTGAAATGGGAGAGATGGATATTCAGCGCATCGCTATGCACCCTGGCTCCGTAATGGGATTCGGCACCCTGGGACAAGACAAGGTGCCAACGTTCCTGCTGCCCTCTAACCCCTCGGCGGCGTTAGTGGCTTTCGAGGTTATGGTGCGTCCACTAGTACAGCTGATTCGCGGACGTCGTCAGGCCACTCGCCGGGTGGTGTCCGCCCGCACGATTGCAGCCATCGCCTCTGCCCCTGGTCGGCGTGGATTTATCCGCGGTCAGCTGATGCGTGACCGCGAAACCCGGGAGTTCCTGGTGGATCCACTCGGTGCGGTCAACGGCGGCGAGCCGACCCACCTGTTAGGCAGCCACGGACAGGCAAACTGCCTGATCGTAGTTCCTTCCGACGTCACCGACGTGGCGCCGGGGCAGGTCGTTGACGTGCTATTCCTCAGCAACAAGGAATAGTCCGCTCGTGTTGCACCGCCTCCGCGCTGCTCTTTCCTCCGCAGCGCTCGAAACCCGTGCGTCGGAACTGCGAACGCGTACCGTCCTCAGCCGCGGTCATCTTTATGGGACTGCCGAAGACACTGATGACGCCTTCACTCCCGGCCTGCCAGTCTCTCTGCGTCCCATTCGCGCAAGCGATGGCTCTCAGTGGAGAGCTGCGCGCATCGAAGATCAACACTTGCTGCAGCCATTTGAACCAACCACAGCCGTGGGGTGGGACGACGCACACAGCCCGGAGGCGTGGCGCAAGAACTTCCACAATCTGCAAGTTCTAGCTGCTGATCGCCTTATCGTGCCAATGGTCATCGACGTCGACGGGGAGTTCGCCGGCCAATTGACGATTGGAAACATTCAATACGGAACTATCTCAAGTGCCTGGATTGGTTATTGGGTTCACTCGCGATTCCAAGGTAGGGGAGTGGCCACCGCCGCTGTCGCTTTGGGCGTGGATCTGGGGATGCAAGAGGTGGGGCTGCACAGGATAGAGGCAACGGTCATGGCGGAGAACGTGGCGTCACGAAGAGTCCTTGAGAAAACCGGCTTCCGTACCGAGGGGCACCTGCGTCGAAACCTGCACATTAACGGCCAATGGCGGGATCACTATCTGGTGGCACAGACGCAGGAAGAAGTGCTGCCTGAGGGGCTGGTTCGCAGGTTGGTGAACCGAGGACTCTTGGGGCTGGCTGTGAACCGCCAATAGCCTCGGCGTGGCACCGCAGATTAGCCCACTGCACGGGTAGCGTGGCAAGCACTTGACCACTCACGCTGCCCGCATAAAGAACCCGAGGAGAACTGATACTCGTGTCCGGCTCCCTATTGCTCATCGCCGCCGTATGGCTGGTGCTGTTGGCGCCACTTTTGCTGCGCAACCAAAAACCCGTGCGACGGACTGCTCAGGCACTGAGTGAAACGAGGGTGCTGCACCGAGGGGGAAGCGAGCTTAATGCAAAGCGCAAGCTCAAGCCCGCAAAGGGGCTGTACATGAGCTCCGATGACGAGGAGCTGGAGCTGGTAGACGCGGAGCCGGAGTACGTCTTGCTGGAAGACGAGGATTCCAACGCGAACAAGAAGAAGGGCGCGTCGCGTGGGCTGCGAGATCTGATGACTTCTAAGAGCTCTGCGGATGAGGAGGCCGAGAAGGCCGCCGAGGTGATTGATGGTGAGGTTGTGGAGACCAACGATGACGACGTAGAAGACACCGGCGACGTTGCCGAAAAGGTCGTTTCTTCTGACGTGAAGGCTCCCTCGGCTACCGCCAATGTGTCGGGTGCTGCTGTGCGCTACACCGCTCAGGATGAGATGGACACTGGAGAGTTTTCCCCGGTGAAGAAGGCAGAGATGAGCGGTGAGGCAGACGCGGAAGGTGCTGATAGCGCCGCCTTTGGCGCGAATTCCGACAGCACCGGTGGTGCCGAAGTTGCCGAAGAAAACGCTGAAGAAGACACCCAAGAAAACACTGAAGAAAACACCGCTCGCCAAGCTGCGTACGCCGCAGTTCCTACCCAGTACGTGCGCGGCGGGGACGTGAAGGCGTCACCGGGCTTGGTCGATGAAGTCGACGCAGCTCCGGCAGGTAAGGCTGTGGATATCCTCGAGGATTCCGACGAGCTGAGCGAGGCCGACCTGAAGTACCTCGCTGCTCGCCGTGGCCGCGGCGTATATGACCCCGTGGCTTCCGCGGAGCTGGCTCGCCAGCGGCAGAATCGTCGCAAGAGGGTTCTGCTGGTTCTGCTCGCGCTGTGCGCACTAACTTTCGGTACGAGCCTCGCGCTGGGCGGCGCAGTGTGGCTGACCTTTATCGCAATGGTTGCATTCACTGCGTTCTATCTAGTTATGCTGCGCCGACAGGCCGTTGAAGAACGTGAACTGCGGCACCGTCGCCTGGCGCGCATGCGCCGCGCTCGCCTGGGCGTGCGCAACACTGAGGACGACGAGCTGGGTGTCCCGGATCGCCTCATGCGACCGGGTGCAGTGATCTTGGAAACGGATGACAACGATCCGGCCTTGAGCAATCTGGAATACGCCGACGGCGCCGACTTCTTCGACATGCCAGGCACCGAAACGCACGTGGGTCCTGGGGCGAACTCCAACACCAACTTCACTAACCCCCGCATTGCCGATCGCGACGAAGAATACCTCGACCCGCGCTCCGGCATCCGCGCGGTATAGGAGCGATCCGCGCGCATGCTGAACCACCCCGCCACGCGTGACGCGGCTCTGCTGTTGGTACGCCTCGTTACTGGAGTGATTTTCATCGCCCACGGCTGGCAGAAAGTCTTTATCGACGGCATGGATGGCAAAACTGGAACTATTGCCACCTTCGAAAGATTGCATATTCCGCAGCCGAAAATAAGCGCCTGGGCGGCCGCCATTTGCGAGATGATGGGCGGAGCGATGCTCATCGCAGGCTTGCTGACCACAGCCGTAGCCGGACTGTTCGTGATCTACAGCGCACTGGTGCTCTACTTTGTGCACTGGTCAAATGGTTTCTTCGTTACCGAAGGTGGCATGGAGTTTATGTTGCTCTTGGTCGTCTCCCTTATGATGATTGTTGTTTTCGGTGCGGGACGCGCGAGCTTGGACAAGGCACTGTCGCGCTTCGGCTGAGGTTAATAAACACGCAAGAGACGGGATGAGCGCATGGACTGTCAGGAAGTCAGAACCTCCATGTCGGCCCGCTTGGACGGAGAGACTGCGGAGCTGTCCGACGAGCTCATTGATGCGCACCTCGCAGGCTGCGAGGACTGCCAACGCTGGTACGCCACCATCACCGCGCTGGGCCGTCGCATGAATCTCACCACAGCGCCCGCTGAAGAGGAATCGAACCCCGGTGCTGAACATGACGACCGAAAGGCCGCACTGCTAGAGCAGGTTCTTGCCCAAGCTGATAGCGATCCGCAGATCAGTGTGGGACTCCGCCGTCGCCAGCTGCCTTTCGCGTTCGGTCGTTTTGCCCTGGTAGGGGTCGCCCTGGTCTATCTCGTTCGGGGACTGTCGCTGTTGTTCGGAGGGCCGATTGGGGACGACGCCGACTCGTCTCAACTCCACCTCGTTTCCGACGCTGCGACGATGCGCTTTGCCCTAGCTAGCGGATTGCTATGGGCGGCCTGGCGCCCCAAAGTTGCCTCTGCAGTCTTGCCGATCTACTTGGCCATGTGGGCTTTCGGC
The DNA here is from genome assembly GCF_055862885.1 of Corynebacterium sp. p3-SID1761. NCBI lineage: Bacteria > Bacillati > Actinomycetota > Actinomycetes > Mycobacteriales > Corynebacteriaceae > Corynebacterium > Corynebacterium sp. p3-SID1761. The sequence goes on from NZ_JBSQBJ010000007.1 coordinate 47,962, forward strand.
CTGGGTTTTGCCACCAGGGAAATCGTGCTGGGGCTAATAGGGGAAAGCGGCAACCTCAACGCCCTATGGCTGTTGTTTGTGCATCTTTTCGCAGTAGTGGCTTTGATTGTCGTGTGGGCTGGGCGACGAAACGTGTTCATGCCTCTGAAGCAATCCTTGCGCGCGCTCATGGCTCAGCCTGTCACTTTTAGCCCCAGCGATGCGCGCCGTCACTCTACGTACGAGGTAGGTCAACCTCGCCCGCGCGGATGGGAATAACCCATACCGTCGCCTACTTCTAACGCCAAGAAGGTAACCACATGCGCATATCGAAAGCAGCGTCATTGAGGGGTGCGGCTGTGTAAATCGGCAAGAAATACAGGAAATTCCAGACCACCAGCATCAAGTAGACGACGACCAGCAGCTGTCCAGGGCGAGCCTTGACGAATGTTCGAGGGGAGGAATACGGCTGGGCTACGCCCGGGCGCTGCCAGCGCACCAACTGACCCAGAGCCATAGCCAATGCGATGGCAAGGAATGGAACCAGGTTTGCAGCGTAGAACAAGTACATCTGGCGATCGAGGTTAAACAGCCAAGGAACAAATCCAGCTGCGAAGCCAAGAACCGGCACCACCCAACGGCGATCCTTGTGCACGATGAGGCACCACAGACCCCACAACATCACTGGAACGCATACCCACCACACAGCGGGAGTGCCGACCAGCAGGATCACCTTATGGATACCTTCATCGTTGGAGGGACTGTAATACATTAGCGAACGGCTGGAAACGAGCCACGACCAGGGCTTTGATTCCCAGTTGTGGTGGTGGCCATTGGAATTGGTCAGCTCAGTATGAAAACGCAGGACAGACACGTGGTAGTAGATAAAATTCTGCACGGTGTCTGGCAGGAAAGACCAGAACCAACCCTCCGTAGTACTAGCGAACTCACCGGATTCCACTGCGTGACGGAACACTCCCGCTTCGGAGGCGAACCACGCGCGCCAACTGACGACGTACAGGATTACGGGCACGATCACGATGGAGAAGAAGGAGGGTACAGCGTCGAAGAAGGCGGTTCCGAGAAGGGGACGGGCTACGCCGAAACGGCGGCGTCGAAAATAATCAACCGCAACGATCGTCACGCCGAAAAAGGCCATGTAGTAGAGGCCATTCCACTTGACCGCCAGCGACAGGCCCAGCGCGACGCCGGCGGTAAAGCGCCACCAGCGATAACCCATGCGGGGACCAAAAACCGAGTCCTGGATGCGATCCGAAGCCCAGACGCGCTGGAAGCGATCCTCCATCTGCTCAGCATCGCGGACGGCGCAATAAGCGGCCAGGCACAAAAGGAATACCTGGAAATGGTCCAACATTGCCGAGCGCCCGGTGACGAAAAGAATGCCATCGCAAATGGCGATGGTGCCGGCGAACATACCCACCAAATCCGACTTAGAAATGCGCCGAGCAATGGAGGCGATCAGCAGAATCACAACGACAGCCAGCAGAGCGGACATAATGCGCCAGCCCCACGGCGTATAGCCAAAAAGGGCCATGCCTAAAGCTTCGATTTGTTTACCGAGCGGTGGGTGGACGACCAATCCATAACCCGGGTTATCCTCGATGCCGCCAATCAGCGGATTAGACCAGCTCTGAAAAATTTGCCAGGCTTGCGGCACATAGTGTTTTTCGTCGAACACGGGAGTGCTCGCATCCGTTGGCCGCTGCAGCATCATGAGGCGACTCAGGGCGCCCAGCACGCCGAGGGCGAGCATGATGCCAGTCCAACGGGTCAGTGTGAATGACCGTGCCCGCGCAGCGATAGTTGCCCGACGTGCGCTTTTCCGTGCCCTTTCGGGGGTTTTCGGGGTAGCTGCTTTCACAGGCGTCGTCGGCGGCGTGGGTGGGGTCGTTGACGAGGTCGGCACGAAAGACAACCTTAGTAGAAGCACCGGACAAGCGGGAGCAATGGCGGGCATACTGGCGGTTATGAGTGATGCTGTTGATGCCGTAGCTACCGTTGATGCCAATGCGCTCGTCGCCCGCGCAGTCGAGAACCGTCCCTTGCCACGGGGCGGGATTATCCTGGCGGCCACGCCCTTGGGCAATCCACTGGATGCGTCTATACGCCTTATCGACGCCTTGGCGAGTGCCGATATCGTGGCCGCGGAGGATACCCGGTGTACTCGCACACTCGCGGACACACTGGGAGTGGAGATCGCAGGCAGGCTCTATTCAAACTTTGACCACAACGAATCCGTGCGGGCCGAGTTCTTTGTCGAGCAGGCTGAGCAGGGGCGTCGTGTGCTGGTGGTCACTGATGCAGGCATGCCATCCGTTTCCGACCCCGGTTTTCCGTTGGTCGTTGCTGCTCGGCGCGCCGGGGTTCCTGTGACCTGCCTGCCGGGTCCTTCTGCCGTGCCGACTGCCCTGGCGCTCTCGGGCTTGGGCATGGGGCATTTTGCATTTCTGGGGTTCGCGCCGCGCAAGGACGGCGCCCGGAGGTCTTTCTTTCAAGCTTTTAGTGACGCCACCTACGCGGTTTGTTTCTTTGAATCTCCGCACCGGCTGGCCAAGACTCTGCAGGTGGCAGCAGACGAATTGGGGGAGTACCGCCAGGCAGCGGTGTGCCGTGAACTGACAAAAACTTTCGAAGAAGTAAAGGTTGGCGGATTGGGGGAGCTGGCTCAGTGGGCGGCTGAAGGTGTGAAGGGGGAAATATGCGTTGTGGTGGATGCCGCTGCAGAAACAGAGGAACCAGATGTTGATTCTCTGGTCGAACTGGTGGAGCAGAAGGTTGCACAGGGCGACCGGTTAAAGACAGCAGCAGGGGAGGTGGCGAAAGCCAAGGGAGTGAGCAAGCGCGAGCTTTATGAGGCCGTCCTGCGCGGTCGCGGGGAATGAAGCGGTTGAAAAGTTCCAGCGTAACCCCCACTATGTAAAGAATGACAGTGTCAAGAGAAGAAGTGTTAGCGAAAGAGACTGAAGAGGTGGATGCTGGCCAGCTCATGGATGAGTCTGAGCAGGATCAACCGATCGATTGGGTGGTAACCGGCAGTGCTGCGGCTTTGATTTTGGCAGTCGTGCTGTGGGGCGTGTTCGGTGGCGATAGCTTCGCCGCATTCGCTTCTACTGCCCTGAGTTACGTGGTGGGCGACTGGGGCTGGCTGTACGTGCTGGCCGGAACCGTGTTCGTCGTTTTCATTCTGTTCATTGCGTTCAGCAAGTTCGGGCACATCCGATTGGGTAAGGATAACGAATCCCCAGAGTTCAACAGTGTGTCCTGGGTGGCGATGATGTTCGCTGCGGGCATGGGTATTGGCTTGATGTTCTATGGCGTCACTGAGCCACTGACTTATTACCGCAACGGCGTGCCAGGATCGAAGGATCACGACGTGGCAAGTTCCTTTGCTTCTACACTTTTCCACTGGGGCCTGCACCCGTGGTCTCTGTATGCCATCGTGGCGCTTGCTATCGCCTACAGCACCTTTCGCTTGGGGCGCAAGCAACTCCTCTCCGCAGCCTTCATCCCACTGATCGGAGAGAAACGCGCCGAGGGAGCACTCGGCAAGATCATTGATGTCGCCGCTATTTTCGCCACCGTCTTTGGCACCGCCGCGTCTCTGGGTTTGGGCGCTGTGCAGATTCAGTCTGGCCTGAAAGCAACGGATCTTATTTCCAACCCGGGTACTTCCGTGATCGTCGGCACGATTGTGATCCTGGGTCTGTGTTTCCTGGTTTCCGCTGCGTCCGGCGTAGGCAAGGGAATTCAGTACCTCTCTAATGCGAATATGATCCTGGCCGGTCTTATTGCACTATTTGTCCTGATTGCCGGGCCAACTGTGGTGATTTTGAATCTGATCCCGACTTCGCTGGGCAACTATTTTTCCCAGTTCTTCAGCATGGCAGCCCGTACCGCCGACTCGGGCGAGGGCGCGGGCGAGTGGCTGGGCTCTTGGACCATCTTCTACTGGGCATGGTGGGTCTCCTGGTCCCCATTCGTCGGGATGTTTGTCGCACGTATCTCCCGCGGTCGTACCATCCGCGAGTTCGTATCCGTTGTGCTCATGGTGCCTACTGTGGTCACCATCATCTGGTTTTCGATCTTCGGTGGCTCTGCCGTTCACGCAGAGGACACGGGCAACTCCATCTGGGGCGATGGTGAGGCCACCAGCCAGCTATTTAACCTGTTGCACACTCTGCCTATGGGCAAGGTCGCAAGTATCGTTGCGATGATTCTGCTGGCGACCTTCTTCATCACGTCCGCCGATTCTGCGTCCACGGTCATGGGCTCAATGTCGCAGCGCGGCAAGCTTGTCGCTAACCGTGGTGTCACGGTTCTGTGGGGTGCCCTGACTGCAGTGATTGCTCTCATGCTGCTGCTCACCGGTGGTGACGAGGCACTAACCAACTTGCAGAACGTCACGATCATTGCGGCAAGCCCCTTCCTGCTGGTGATCATTGCGTTGATGTTTGCCATCTTCAAGGCCTTGTCCAACGATCCTCTCTACCTGGATCAGAAGGCGCAGCGAGAATACGCTTTGCGCATGGCACGCGAGCGTCGCATCAACAAGCAGCGAGAAGCTGCGAATGCAAAGAAATCCCGGCGCGTCGAGGGAGCTGCCAAGGGAACTCAAGACGCATAAACTGACGCTATAGAAAAGCAGCCCAGGTAACCTGGGCTGCTTTCGCATCGTATAAGCGGATCACCTAATCTTAAGGTTATGTCTAAACGAGTTCTCACCTCAGTTGCATGGCCTTATGCCAACGGCCCCCGTCACATCGGCCACGTCGCCGGGTTCGGTGTGCCCTCGGATGTTTTCGCACGCTATCAGCGAATGGTCGGCAACGAGGTGCTCATGATCTCGGGCACCGACGAGCACGGCACACCGCTGCTGGTGCAAGCGGAAAAAGAAGGCACGACCGTTCAGGAACTTGCGGATCGTTACAACCGCATCATCGTCGAAGATTTGGCGGGACTCGGACTTTCCTATGATTTATTCACCCGCACCACCACGCGCAACCACTACGCCGTAGTGCAAGAGCTCTTCACCGGCCTTTACAACAACGGCTACATGGTCACCCAAACCACTCGCGGAGCCATCAGCCCGTCAACGGGGCGTACCCTTCCGGATCGCTATATCGAAGGCACCTGTCCGATCTGTGGCGCTAAGGACGCCCGTGGCGACCAATGTGACAACTGCGGTAACCAGCTGGATCCTGAGGATCTCATCGACCCGCGCTCCAAAATCAACGGCGAAACCCCGGAATTCGTCGATACCGAGCACTTCATGCTGGACCTTCCCGCTCTAGCCGACGCGCTGAGCACCTGGCTCAAAGGCCGCACCGATTGGCGACCGAACGTCCTGAAGTTCTCCCTCAACTTGCTAGAGGATATTCGCCCGCGCGCTATGTCCCGCGATATCGACTGGGGTGTGCCGATCCCCGTCGAGGGATGGCAGGACAACAACGCGAAGAAGCTCTACGTGTGGTTCGACGCCGTCGTGGGCTATCTCTCCGCGTCCATCGAATGGGCCTGGCGCATCGGTGACCCTGAGGTATGGCGCAAGTGGTGGAACGATCCGGAAGCGCTGTCCTACTACTTCATGGGTAAGGACAACATCACCTTCCACTCCCAGATTTGGCCTGCCGAACTGCTGGGATACAGCGGCAAGGGAGCCAAGGGCGGAGAGGCCGGCGAGTTGGCCGAGCCTGAGCTGAACCTCCCGACCGAGGTTGTGTCCTCCGAGTTCCTGACAATGTCGGGTTCCAAGTTCTCCTCTTCCAAGGGAGTTGTGATCTACGTCCGCGACTTCCTCAAGGAGTTCGGTCCCGACGCACTGCGTTACTTCATCGCCACCGCCGGCCCGGAGACCACTGACACCGATTTTACCTGGGATGAGTTTGTGCGCCGCATTAACTCCGAACTCGCAAATGAGTGGGGAAACCTGGTTAACCGCACGGTCTCTATGGCCTACAAGAACTTTGGCGAAGTGCCTACCCCAGGACCGCTCACTGCAGAAGACGAAGCACTGTTGGCCGAATCCGCCAAGGCTTTCGACGTGGTCGGCGACAACCTCAGCCGCTCTCGCTTTAAGGCCGGCATTACCGAAGCCATGCGCATTGCGGGTCGTGCCAACCAGTACATCGCCGCAATGGAGCCGTGGAAGCTGGCGAAGGACGAATCGCAGCGCGAGCGTCTCGCCACGGTTCTGTACACCGCACTGCAGGTCGTCTCGGACGTCAACACCTTGCTCACCCCCTACCTGCCGTTCTCCGCGCAGAAGATTTATGAAACTCTCGGCGGGGAAGGGACTTGGGCAGCTCAGCCAGAGGTTATTGAGGTGACTGATGAGTCTCCGCGGGAGCCAATGGGCGTCGGCCTACCGGAAAAGGGACGTACGTACCCCGTCATCATGGGCGACTACACAAAGCAAAAGGCGACATGGGCACGCCAAGAGATTCAGCCCGGAACGGTACTGCACAAGCCAAAACCACTGTTCCCCAAGCTGGACCCAGAGCTGGCAGAGACCGGACCCGAGTGGGCTCCTGTCCAAAAGTGACGCGGAGCTAGTCCGCGCGGCGTAGACCCGTAATCGGCATCAGCACCTCGTGGACGGATTCCACGCCGCGCCATGGGTACGCATCCCAGCCACGGCGCTCAGCAGCATCCAAGTTGGCCTGGCGATCGTCAAAGTAAACCAGGGAGGCGTCCTCGTAGCCGGCTGCGGCCGCGGCCTGCTCGAAGCGACGGAACGCGCCCTGGTGGGGCTTAGTGAACCGCAGGTCGGGGGAGAAACAGGTGACGGCTGCACCATCGGTCCAATCCTGGCTCAGCACCGCCTCCATCACCGGTCGCGGCGCGTTGCTGAAAATGCCCCATGGCTGATCAATAGCGTTGAGGTGGTTCAGCAGGTTGAGCACAGACGTGTTAACGGTAGAGCACAGTCGGGTGTCCGTCTCCTGCAACTCGGCGAGGAGTTCCGGGGTAGGGCTTACCCCAGCTGCGCGGCAGAGCGTGGTGAAATAGTCGTTCGGCCCCATCGAAAGACTATAGCTTTCACGGTAGCGACCATAGGCGGCCTCGAAGCTGAACGGATCAGTGATGATGGTCGGAACGCTAGTCTGACTGCCGGTATTGTCGCGGGACTGGATGCTGGCGTGGCGGATCATCACAGTGGTGAGCTCGCGCAGAGTGTGGTGGCGCTGAACCAGTACGCCACCCAAGTCGAAGACGATGAAGTGTTCCATGGTCAGAGTGCTTTCCTTTGCAGTGGTGTGGGAAGTAGCTGGTGGGAACTAGTAGGTTTAAAGCTAGTGTGCCTCGCCTGCATGGCCAGAAAGTGGCGCCAACGCGAAGCTAAAACGAACCGGGGGTGAACAAAATGCCGACTGTGCGACAAGGAGTGCGTCGCATCCCTTCCGCCGTCGCTTTCATTGCGGCATTGGCGGTATTGCTGACTAGCTCCAACTTGCGCAGCCCTGTGAGCACTTTTCCGCCCATCGCGGACCAGGTCGCCGATGGGCTGGAGGCTTCCGGGCTATTCATCGGCTTAGTGGGAATGGCTCCTACCGCAATGTTTGCCGTTGCCGCGATCCTTTCTGGTCCCATGGCCAAGGCGTTGTCTTTTCGGGCCGTCATTAGCACGGCAATGGTGCTCGCTACCGCCGGATTTGGACTAAGAACTATCGCATCCAACGAGATGCTGTTCCTTGCCGGCACCATGATCGGGCTGGTTGGGGTTGGTATAACCAACACCCTCTTACCCGCCGTGATTAAGGACTATTTTCCTTTCAAGCTCACGGTCATGTCCATTGCCTACATGGCAGTCGGGCAGGTCAGCATGGCCACTGCTTCTGTCGTTGCCGTGCCGCTCGCCGAACTCGGAGGCTGGCGTGTGGCGATCGGAGTGTGGGCCATCCCGCCGCTTTTGGCGCTGCTGTGCTGGGGTGTGCTTGTGTTTGCTGTGACTCCGGGAACCGCCAGCCAACGCGGTGGCGAGATGTTGCGACAGGCGCACCCGCGGAAGCTGATGGGCGTCATAAACAACAAAAACAACGAGTCCCGCGGCGCCTATAGTCATATTTGGAAGAACCCCGTGAGCTGGGGGATTGTGGTCATGTTCGCCATGACCTCCTCGATTTCCTACTGCTTTATCACCTGGGCGCCAAAGATCATTGTGGAGTCCGGTGGCTCGGCGCAGCTTGGTGGGGTTATCGGCGGAGTGTTCGCCATCGTCGGCACGGCGTCATCCTTCTTGGTGCCGTGGATGACCTCGCGCTTCGAACGCGGTGCAGCGGCGGTGACGATCCTCTCTTGTAGCTGCATGTTCGTTGCGCTGCTGATGGTGATTACTGACCCCATGCGCCTGCCGGTGGTGTGGATTTCGCTGGTGTCGCTGGGATGCTCGACCTTCCCGCTCGGGTTGATGCTGATCGCGACCCGCACTCGCGAACCGAGGGCCGCTGCGGTGCTTTCGTCGGGCGCGCAGGGCATCGGGTACACCGTCGCCTGCATTGGGCCTTTTGGTTTTGGTGCTCTTTATGACGCCACAGCGTCCTGGACCACCGGACTGAGTGTTCTCGTGGGATTCAATGTCGTCCTGCTGGGCGCGGGATTGGTGGCTAGTCGGAGGGTATTCGTCGACGATCGCTGACGGCCGATGACGGTTGCTGATAACCAGCCGCCAAAGGGTATTAAGGTGGTGCGCATGGCCAAAAAGAAGCGTCCCACCCCTGTTCCACCCGAGCCGATTGTGCCCCTTTTCGATTCGCACACTCACCTCTGGTCCACGGTATTGAAGAACCAGCGCAGGGAGGATGCGGATGTTCGCGAGTTTGGCGAGGACGATCACCGGCGCTTGGTGGGGGAGTTTATGGATCGCGCATATGCGGTTGGTGTGCGCGGGGTATGCACGGTTGGCGATGGTATTGAGGAAACGGAGAAGGCCTTGCAGGCCACGGAGTTTCATGATCGTGTATGGGCGGCCTGCGCTGTGCACCCCACAAAGGCTCAGACTGTGACGGAAAAGGTGCGTGAGCGTTTGCGGGAGATGGCCTTTCACCCACGCTGTGTGGCGATTGGTGAAACTGGATTGGATGCCTATTGGATTGGCAAAGATGCAGGAGATGGGGAGGAGACCCCGAGCATTGAGGTGCAGGAGGAGGCACTGCGCTTCCATATTGACCTGGCCTGTGAATCCGGCAAGGCGTTGATGATCCACAACCGTGAAGCGGATGCTGATCTATTGCGAGTGCTGGCCGATGCGCCCCAACCGGAGAACGTGATTCTGCACTGTTTTTCCTCTCCACTGGAGGTAGCCAAGAAAGCTCTGGATCGTGGCTATGTGCTCTCCTTTGCGGGCAACGTGACTTTCAAACGCAATGAGGAACTTCGTGAGGCGGCACGGATTGCGCCGCCGGAACAGGTTCTCGTGGAGACCGACGCTCCCTATATGACGCCTGAACCTTTTCGCGGTGCACGCAACGAGCCGGCTTTTGTGGGCTACACGGCGGCGTGTGTGGCGAAACAACGAGGAGTAAAGCCGCAGGAGCTCGGTGAGCTAGTGACAGCCAATGCTGCACGGCTCTATGGGATCGAACTCCGCTAGTGAGGTGTGTGTTTCTGCTGTGACGCGAGGTAACGAAAACGTATAAAAATTAACGCAAGTTAGCCTGCGTGTTTGCTGTTGTTGCAGATGTACCCCCATATTTGTGATTTGTGGAACATTTTGCCCCGGATCTTTGTCTCACAAGGATCGTTATCGTATTGTGACAAAAGTTAAAAAAATCGGCGTTCGGGCGCCCCGAGCAACAAGCGCAGTCGAAAAGCGCAGTCGAGACCTCGGGGCGTCACAATGAGAGAGGCAACGATCTAGTGTCACCGAAGAAGAAGTCCCACCTGCACCGCATTAACAACACCAACTCCACCCCGCTGCGCATCGCCACGGGTGGCATGCTCGCCACCCTGGTTGTCGGCGGCGGCGTTGCGGTCGCTGGGCAGAAGTCGGTCACCCTCGACGTCAACGGCGATATCATCCAGGCCAGCACCATGTCCGGCGACGTCAAGGGCGCCCTAAAGTCCGCTGGCGTGGAAATCGATAACCGTGCCATGGTTACCCCGGCACTCGATGAGGCCATCGGCGACAACTCCACGATCACCGTGCGCAGTGCTCGCACCGTGGCGCTAACCATCGACGGCAAGCAGGAAAAAATTGATACCACCGCGCTGACCGTAGGCTCCCTGCTGGATCAGATCGGTCGTGGCGATGCTGCAAACCAGCTGTCTCAGACGCGCAACAAGGAAATCCCGCTCGACGGCATGGAGCTGGAGATCGTTACCCCGAAGAAGTTCACCTTGAACGACGGTGGTGAAGAGGGTCGCATGAGCCTGCCCGCCCGCACCGTGGGCGAGATCTTCGAAATGCGCGGCACCCCGCTGGGCAAGGAAGACAAGGTCACCCCGGCCGCAGACACCCCGCTGGCAGAGGGGATGCACATTGACGTCACCCGCATCGCCACCCGCGATGAAACTAAGGTGAAGGAAGTTCCGGCTCCGGAGCGTGTGAAGGAAGACCCGAACATGCCAGAGGGCAAGGAAAAGATTGTCGAAAAGGGTGCTCCGGGCAAGGCTCGCGTCACTGTCACCGTCCGTACCGTCAATGGCCAGGAAGTAAGCCGCGACGAGAAGTCCTCCAAGGAGATCGCTGCTCCGAAGGAGCGCGTAATCATCCGCGGCACCAAGAAGGCTGCCGACAGTGAGGATTCCAAGGACTCCAACACGGGCGCAGCTGCACCGTCTGTAGCCGACGGTTCCGTATGGGATCAGCTGGCACAGTGTGAGTCCACCGGCAACTGGTCCATCAACACCGGCAACGGTTTCTCCGGAGGCCTGCAGTTCACCCCGTCCACCTGGGCAGGCTTCGGCGGCACGCAGTACGCACCGGCTGCCCACATGGCAACCCGCGAGCAGCAGATCGCCGTAGCCAAGAAGGTGCAGGCTGCCCAGGGCTGGGGCGCATGGCCTGCCTGCACTTCCAAGTTGGGTATACGCTAACCCGCTCGCCTCACCGCGCACCTTCGTCGGTTTTTATCGGGCACTAGCTCGACTATCCTGTGAATGGTGAATGAACGGAAGATTCGGCTGCTGGGGCCAAATGAGATCCGGCAGCTTGCCGAAGAGCTGGACCTAAACCCCACCAAGAAGCTGGGGCAGAACTTCGTCCACGATCCCAACACGGTGCGCAAAATCGTGAAGGCCGCCGACGTGTCCGCCGCGGACAACGTGGTAGAAATCGGGCCTGGCCTGGGGTCTTTGACTCTAGCGTTGCTGGAAACTGGAGCGAGTGTCACTGCCGTCGAAATCGACCCACGACTGGCCGGGAAACTACCCGCAACCCTTGCAGAACAAGGCGCCGAGGGGCTTGACGCTGCAGTGATTCTCAAGGACGCAATGGTCGTCACCGCCGAGGACTTTGCGAACGCGGGACGCCCACTTCCCACCGCACTGGTCGCGAATCTTCCCTATAACGTTTCCGTGCCTGTGCTCTTGCACATGCTGGAGGAATTCCCCAGCATCGATCGCGTGCTCGTCATGGTGCAGCTGGAAGTTGCAGACCGCCTAGCTGCGACTCCTGGCTCCAAAATCTATGGAGTGCCCAGTGTGAAGGCTGGATTCTATGGTTCCGTCAACCGCGCGGCGACCATCGGTAAAAACGTTTTCTGGCCTGCCCCCAAGATCGACTCTGGTCTGGTGCGGATAGACCGCTATGCCGAGGGAGAGCAGCCATGGGCGGAGATCGTCCGTGAAGCTGGCGAAGACACTGAAGCAGAAGACACTGAAGCAGAAAACTCTGAATCAGAGGCGCTGCGCCGTGAAGTGTTTGCTTTGGCCGATGCGGCATTCCTGCAAAGGCGCAAGACCTTAAGAGCCGCACTGTCCGGCCATTTCGGTAGCGGGCAAGCTGCCGAGGAGGCGCTGCGCAGCGCGGGGATCGATCCAACCCTGCGTGGCGAGAAGCTCTCCACCCAGCAATTTGTGCAGCTTGCCGTGACCTCCCTGCAAGGAAGTCAGCGAGGGGCTCGATGAGTGTGTCGCATATTTTTGGACCCCAAAAACCTCCATATCGCTCCATAACGGCGAGTGCGCACGGCAAGGTTAACTTGCACTTAGGCGTAGGTCCGGCCAGGGAAGATGGCTACCATGAGCTGGACACGATCTTTCAGGCTGTCTCCCTGAAGGAGGAGGTCACCGTAGCTCTGCGCGAAGATGATGATCCCGCGGAGTGCACGTGGAGCGTCTCCGGCTTTGACGCACACCTGGTACCGCAGGATTCCAGCAACCTGGCGTGGAAGGCTGTGGCTGTTATCCAAGACTTGGCACGGAAAGCTCATGTGCCCTGGGCAGACAAGCCCGTGCATATCCATATCGACAAAGGGATCCCCGTTGCTGGTGGCATGGCCGGTGGTTCGGCAGATGCCGCGGCCGCGCTGATTGCCGCTACAGAGCTGTACTTTCCGGCCCCCCGTGCTCCGCGTCGCCCGGATAGTGCAAAACTGGTAGAACTGGCCGCTGACCTGGGAGCAGATGTTCCTTTTTGCCTCCTCGGCGGCACCGCATGGGGCACAGGCAAGGGCGAGAACCTCATGCCCGTGATAGCCACAGGTACATATCACTGGGCCATCGCCACTGATAAACGCGGCCTGTCCACCCCGTCGGTATTCAAACAACTCGATCAGCAGCGTGCTAGTGCAGAAGTGAACAGCCCAAAGGCCGCCCGCGCGGGCAGCCCCGAGGCTTTGATCACTGCCCTTCGCGGGGGTGACCCCAAAGAGGTAGGCAAACTTCTAGTCAACGATCTGCAGGCACCGGCCATTAGTCTGCTGCCCAGTCTGCGGGAAACCCTCAGAGCCGCCGCTGAAGCCGGGGCCATTGCCGCAATCGTTTCCGGCTCTGGCCCGACCGTGGCCATGCTGTGTGCTTCTGCTGACGACGCGGTGGAGGTTGCCACAGCCGTAAGCGTTGCTGGAAAAGCCAGCTCCACAATGACGACTAGTTCCCCAGCTGCAGCTGCGGGCGTCATAAAAAGGGAGGAAGTACGTGACTAACCTCATTAACCTAGAAAAAGTCTCGAAGAGCTACGGGCTAAAGACCCTGCTCGATGACGTGAGCCTCGGCGTTGATAGCAACGACCGGATTGGCGTCGTGGGGCTCAACGGTGGGGGGAAGTCCACCCTGCTGAATATTCTGAGCAAGAAGGACGAACCGGATTCCGGGCGTGTGAGCCACAACAACGACCTGCGCATGGCCATGGTCACCCAGGATGTACTGCGCGACGCACCGGCAGATATGACCGTCGCCGGGGCAGTGCTGGAACCACTAGGGCTGCAGGAGTACGAATGGGCCGGCAATCCGAAGGTCCGCAGCGTGCTTAACGGATTGGATATCGCCCGCCTGGGGCTGGATGCGAAGGTGCAGGAGCTCTCCGGTGGTGAGCGTCGTCGCACGGGCCTGGCCGCTGCTCTAGTGCAGGATCTCGACCTGTTGATTCTGGATGAGCCGACCAACCACCTGGATGTCGAGGGCGTGCAGTGGCTCGCTGAGCACCTACTGAGTCGCAACACTGCGCTGGTTATCGTCACCCACGACCGCTGGTTCCTGGACACCGTCGCCAACCACACCTGGGAGGTACACGACGGAGTGGTGGACGTGTACGAGGGCGGCTACAACGACTGGACTTTCGCTCGCGCGGAACGTGCCCGCCAGGCCGATGCCGCTGAACAGCGACGTCAGAACTTGGCGCGTAAAGAATTGGCGTGGCTGCGCCGCGGCGCACCGGCGCGTACCTCCAAGCCGCGATACCGCATTGAGGCCGCGGAGTCTTTGATCGCCGATGTGCCGCCGATGCGAAACAAAGTGGAGCTCATGAGCTTCTCCGCACGCCGTCAGGGCAAAAAGGTCATCGATCTGGAAGAGGCGCGTATCACCACGCCCGACGGACGCACTCTGGTCGATGACCTGACCTGGCGCCTCGGCCCCGGCGAACGCATTGGCCTGGTCGGAGTAAATGGCTCTGGAAAGACCACACTGCTGCGCACTTTGGCCGGTGAAGCGCCATTGGACAACGGACGTCGTGTGGAAGGCAAGACTGTGCGCCTGGGGTGGCTACGCCAGGAGCTGGACGACCTGGATCCCACGAAGCGGTTGCTCGAATCCGTTGAGGATGTTGCCAGCTATGTGACCTTCGGGGAAAAGGAAATCACTGCTTCGCAACTGGCTGAGCGCCTGGGCTTTAGCGCGAAGCGGCAACGCACACCCATCGGCGATCTTTCTGGTGGCGAAAAGCGCCGCCTGCAGCTCACTCGCGTGCTTATGAGCGAACCGAACGTGCTGCTGCTGGACGAGCCGACCAATGACCTCGATATCGATACGCTGCAAGAGCTCGAAAGCTTGCTGGATGAATGGCCCGGCACGCTCGTGGTCATTTCCCACGACCGGTATCTGATCGAACGCATCTGCGATTCCACCTGGGCGCTTTTCGGCGATGGACAGTTGACTAACCTGCCCGGTGGAATTGAGCAGTACCTAGAGCACCGCAAACAACAGGCCAGTGCGGAAGAACGCAAGAACACCCTGTCGTTCGACGCTGCTGGTTCGGTCGCCGGTGCAGAGTCTGACGCTGTTTCTTCTGGACGCCCCAGCCTCGGTGCCAAGGAAGTTCATGCTCTCACTAAGGAAATGAGTGCGCTGGAAAGGAAGATGACCAAGGTCGAAGCAAAGATCAATTCCATCCACGGGAAGATGAATGAGGTGGCAGAGAAGGCGGCCACTGGGGAGCCTGTCACCGAGGAGTTAGCTGCGCTTGATAAAGATTTGAAGGCAGCCCAGGATGAACACGGCGAGCTAGAGATGAAGTGGCTGGAAATTGGGGAGAAGCTTGAAGATAGCTGATGTTGCCTCCGATGCCGAGGAGGAGCTTGCGGAGAGGTTTAGCGCCGCCAGGGATCAGTGGGAGTCCCACGTTGATCCCGGTGGCGTGGTTGTCGGCGCGCTGTTGTTTGCAGCCTCGCTGACCCCTTCGCTGTTGCCACGCGACTGGCTTTTCCAGGGAGTCGTCGCTGGTATCTCCGGTGGTACGGGCTACATCATGGGCGTCTTTCTGCATTGGCTGTGGGAGGCGTTTCTGCACAAATACTTCAGCGAACCTCTGTGGAAGTGGCGCCGCAAAGCCAGGGAATATGTGCGCCGCTTCCAACTCCGCGTTGGTCTGAGTGACCAGAGGATGGGGAAACTCAAGACCGGCCTGGAGGTCGTCTTCGTCCTTATTGTGATTCTGGCTCTATTGGTGTGGATCTCCTTCGCTGTCCGCTGGCAGCAGGAGCTGGCAAACCTAATGGGCGCGGAGGCCTATACGGCGGGAGAGTTCCTGTTGGTGTTGCCCGTTGGCATTGGCTTGTGGGCGCTGATTGTCCTTGTGGGCAAGGGGTTGCTCTGGCTGATCGAAGTCTTGGAGGAAGGCCCAGTCGGGCGCCGTCTCGGCGGAGTTACTCGACAATTGTTTGCCTGGATGGCGGTTGTGCTGGCCTTGGGGTTCGTTGTAGATACGGTTGTGCCCGGCACGATCGTGCACGCAACTGAAAATGTGTTTTCTGTCCGTGACCAGGAGATTAGAGCGGACCTGAAACAGCCTCATGTGCCGGAGCGTTCCGGTAGTTCGGCGTCACCCAATAAATGGGAAGACCTGGGTGCTTTCGGTACGCGCTTTGTTGGACTGGGGCTCTATAAGAACGAACTTGAAGAGCTCACCGGCCGCCCTAGCAAAGAACCCATCCGGGTGTATGCCAGCTTGAAGAATGGCAGCGAAGATACCGACGCGGCGCGCGCGGAAAGTGTGGTCAATGAGTTGAAACGGACGGGGGCAAAGGATCGTCGGGCGCTGCTTGTGGTCCCCGCGACCGGCACAGGGTGGGTGAACCCCACGGCTGCTCAAGCTTTCGAGCTGATGTTTGATGGTGACTCCGCTATCGCCTCGGCGCAATACTCGTACCTGCCTAGCGGCGTACAGTTCATCGCTGATCAGCAGCGTGTGGAAGACGCTGGCGAGGCGCTAGTTTCCACCGTCGTCGACTGGTGGCACACTTTGCCGAAGGATCACCGGCCTAAGCTCTACGTCTATGGCGAATCTCTAGGTACCAATGCCGGCAGCGGCGCGTTTTCAGGTGTTCGGGACATCGCCGCCAGCGTTGATGGTTTGTTATGGGCGGGGCCACCGAATTCCAACAAGTTGTGGCACGGCCTGGTTGACCGGCGCGATCCCGGTTCGCCGCAGGTTTCTGCGGAATACGCGGGCGGGTTGAATGTGCGCTTCGCCGAAAACACCGATGAAATCTGGAGTTGGCGCGATGAGGTGGACTTGAATTCCCCAGGTGGTTGGCACCATCCGCGCATCCTTTTCCTGCAACACCCCTCTGATCCAGTGGTGTGGTGGTCACCGTCGCTGATAGCCAGGGAACCAGACTGGTTAAAGGAACCCGCTGGGTTCGACCGCTCGCCGTCGATGTCGTGGATTCCTTTTGTTACGTTCTGGCAGGTAACAATGGATCTTCCCGTCGCCGCCAATGTGCCGAATGGACATGGGCACAATTACGGCAATGGAGTGCTGGACGCCATGCTCGCGATGGTCGGCGGGGAAGACTTCAACCCTGTTCGGGCTGAAGAACTGCGGAAACAACTGGACGAGGCAATGCTCACCCAGGGGCCGGAGAAAGAAGTCGGTGTCGACAACGGCTAATACGAGCCGGGGCTGCTTGCGTACCGCAGAAAAGCGTAAGCTGGGGAACCATGATCCTGATCAACGTTAAGTACAAGGTTCGCCCAGAGTTCGCCGACAACTTCCTGCAGGAGGTCTCCTGGTTCACCGAGTCCACCCGTGCGGAGGAGGGCAACATCTTCTTCGACTGGTTCCGCGATCCGGAAACCCCGAATGAGTACCTACTGATCGAAGCCTTCCAGGACGATAGCGACGTTGCACACGTTGAGTCCGAGCACTTCAAGCGCGCCTGCGATGAAATGCCGAAGTACCTGCTGGAGACCCCGGAGATCATCAATACGAAGATCCCGGGCAAGACCGAGTGGGATCGCATGGCTGAGTTCCGCGTCGAGGACAACTAGCCCAGTAATCAGCATGACCGTCAGTGTTTTCGATCTCTTCCAGATCGGCGTAGGCCCGTCATCCTCACACACCGTCGGACCCATGCGCGCGGGGCTCTCATTCGCGCAGCAGGTCAAGGCGCTTTTTGCCGATGACGCCGCGTCCCCCAGCGCCACCGATTCAGGCTCCGACGAGGGCTTGCACCCGCTGGGCGCTGACAAGCTGGCGAATGTGGTGAGCTTGCCCGATGAGGGCGAGAACGGTCCCAGCATCAGCATCATCCTCTATGGCTCGCTGGCGGCTACGGGCGCGGGCCACGGAACGCTCGGAGCGTGTCTGCTGGGGCTGGACGGTGCCGATCCGGCGCAGATCGACCCGGATTATATGCAGACCCGCCTGGAGGAGATCCGGGCTACGCGCACCATCCATCTGGCAGGGGATAAAAACTTGCCGATCACATGTGGCTTCGAGGACATTGTTTTACGTCCCACTGTGCGTCGCTCGGTGCATACAAATGCGATGACCTTTGTGGTCAACGGTGTGAATGGCGTGGAGCCACTAAAACAGACCTACTATTCCATCGGCGGTGGCTTCATCCGCACCGAAGAGGAAGTTCCCACTCTCGATGAACTATCCGGTCCGTGGTTGTTCGAATCCGGTGACAAGCTGATCTCGCTGGCCGAACACGAGGGATTAAGTCTGGGAGAGGTGCAGCGGCGCTGTGAGCAATCGTTGCGCACCGATGAGCAGATCAATGCGAACCTGGATGCTATTGCGCAGGCCATGCAGGATTGTGCCAAGCGGGGCGTGTCCTTTGCCGGAGTGCTGCCCGGCGCTCTGATGGTACGCCGCCGCGCCAAGCGCTGGTACGACCAGCTCATGGAGGAAGATCCGCATCGCAGCGCGGAGTTTTCCGAGGACTGGGTGAACCTGGTGGCGCTCGCTGTGAATGAGGAAAACGCTGCCGGTGGACGGGTGGTGACCGCCCCGACCAACGGAGCGGCAGGCATTATCCCGGCTGTGATGTTTTATGCCCGCGAGTTCACCCCTGCGGGGAAGCAGGATCCTTTTGACGTCAACCGGCGATTCTTGCTGGCCGCGGGAGCGATTGGATCGCTGTACAAGGAACGCGCTAGCATCTCCGGAGCTGAGGTCGGCTGCCAGGGCGAGGTTGGCTCCGCTGCCTCTATGGCCGCAGCTGGATTGGCGGAGGTACTAGGTGGTTCACCACGCCAGGTCGCCAATGCAGCGGAGATTGCCATGGAGCATTCGCTGGGGCTTACGTGTGATCCGATCGGTGGTTTGGTGCAGATTCCATGCATCGAAAGAAATGCCATCAGCGCCGGGAAAGCCATCAATGCTGCGAAGATGGCTATGCGCGGGGACGGAGACCACCATGTCACCTTGGATGAGGTCATTGAGACCATGCGACAGACCGGAAGGGACATGTCCGAAAAGTACAAGGAAACTGCCGGCGGAGGCTTGGCGACGAATGTTTCAGTCAATGTCCCTGAGTGCTAGGACACGCTAGTTCTGTGTCTCAGCGGGGGACGGAGGGACAGGGCGGCTCTTGTGGGACAACGCGAAGTGAATGGTCATCACTGCCAACGCAAGGATGGTCCACCACAGGTAAGAGTTACCCACAATGACCTGCCAGAGATTCCAATCCAGCTCACGCTGTTCCTGGAAGGGGACGAAGGCGGTGGGTTCGAAGGCGAAGGCCGCGAACCCCAATACCACCAGGGAAGTCCACAGCCAGCGCGGGGTGCCCACAGGGGAGGCAGGGGTGGCGAAGGCGTAGCCCGCTAATGCCACCAGAAGTACCGGTGCCCAAGACCAGTGGTGATTCCAGGAAATCGGGCTGGCTAGCAGAGCAAAGAACGCGTTGACGCTAAGAGCAGCGATGGGAGCATCGGCCTTGAGCAAGCTGAACATGACGAAGGTGATGACCACTAGCGAGACGCACACCAGGATTATCCACAGCAAGCTTGAGGAGTCCTGCGTCTGTAGCCCGAAGCGGTGAAGGAGGCCGTTAAGGCTTTGGTTCAAGGCATACTCATGGTTGCCGATGCGTCCGGTTTCGCGCAGCGTGTGAGTCCAATATTCCTTGGAGTCACTGGGCAGAATCAGCCAAGCCAGAGCCGTGGTACCCAGCGTGCCCGCACCCATGCGCACGATGGAACCCCAGTCCTTGCGCAACAGGAACCACAGGCCGAACACTGCGGGCGTCAATTTGATGGCTACCGCAGCACCCGTGAGCAGACCCCGATAACGACGAGGAACGACCAGTGCATCGGCAAAAACCATGCCCATCAACAACACGTTGATCTGCCCATAGGCCAAGGTGGTGTGGATGGGGCTCAGGTGGATAAGAACAGTTGTCAACGCGACCGAGACCCATGCGGCAGAGGTGCGATCCACCCTCGCCGCCATGTGCAGAGTGTAGGCGAACATCCACCAGGTAAGGAGCACCGTGGCGGAAGCGAGCAATACGGCGGAGAGGTCATAGGGAAGTACTGCAAGAGGAGTGAACAATACCGCCGAAATAGGAGGATAGGTAAAAGGCAGGAACGTATCGCCGATGATGTGGAAGTGGCCGCTATAAAGCTCCTGACCATCCAGTACTCGTTGCGCGCCCACCCGATAAACATCGAGATCCAGGTGATAGTGGAAGCCCCGAGTGTTCACAATCGTGGGAAGGAAAGACAGCACCGCGAGTACGCTGAGTACGACTTTCAGAGGGAAGCCGATTTTGAGGTGCCTGAAATCTTCGACGTGCGCCGGGGTGTCTTCCTTAGTCTGCATAAAGGCTTATTATTCCATCTTCATCGCGGAAGGTTCGCGAGCGGTTGACGATGGTGGTGCATTAGGCGTTGCCGCCTGCAAAGAACTAAGCTTGGAACAATGAACAACGCACTACCCAAGCTGGACAAACAGGCCTATGAAGAGGAGCTGAAGAGGCTCCAGGCGGAACTCGTCGAAATGCAGCAGTGGGTGGTGGAAACCGGCGCGCGCATCGTCATTGTGATGGAGGGGCGCGACGCAGCGGGCAAGGGGTCCGCGATCAAGCGCATCACCCAGTACCTCAGCCCACGTGTTTGTCGCATCGAGGCGCTGCCCGCGCCGAACTCTCGCGAACAAGGTCAGTGGTACTTCCAGCGCTATATTGAGAAGCTGCCGACGGCCGGTGAGATCGTTATCTTCGACCGCTCGTGGTACAACCGCGCTGGTGTCGAGCGCGTGATGGGCTTCTGTACAACCCAGGAGTACCGTCGCTTCCTGCACCAGGCGCCTATCTTTGAGCGACTGTTGGTAGAAGACGGCATTATCTTGCGTAAGTACTGGTTCTCTGTTTCCGATGAAGAGCAGATTCGTCGCTTCCAATCTCGCCAGTCGGATCCACTGCGCCAGTGGAAGCTGTCCCCAATGGATTTGCAGTCCATCACCCGTTGGGAGGACTACTCGCGTGCGAAGGACGAAATGTTCGTCCACACCGACATCCCCTCCGCCCCGTGGTACACAGTGGAGTCTGAGGATAAGAAACGCTCCCGCATCAACGTGATCAACCACCTGTTGAACACGATTCCGTGGGAGTATGTCGAAAAGAACGTGCCGAAGATCCCGGAGCGGCCGGAATCCGATTCCACCTATGAGCGCCCGCCGCGTACCCAGTTCCGTTATGTTCCGGATGTGGCGAAGATGCTGGAGAAGGATCTGGTGAAGAAGGAAGCCAAGCGTGTGGCCGAGGAGGCTGCGGCGTCCAAAAACGGCAGTGACGGCAAGAAATCCAAGTCCAAGAAGGGCGATAAGGAAAAATCCAAGGACAAAAACAAGAAGGATAAAGCCAAGTCCAAGTCCAAGAAGAGTGACAAGAAGTCCAAGAAGAAGAAATAGGAGTTCTCAAGGTCACTAAAAGCTAGGCAGGTCTGAGAATCTGCCTAGCTTTTTTCTATTCTGATGAGGGAAAACTTACTTTAGGCTGCGCGCTTTTCTGGTTCCTGCAATCATAGTTGCATGGCAGACAAGAAGAGGAAGCAGCCGATGTATGACCCGGAGGCGGAGGTTACCGCTGTTGTAGCGGGGAGCGTCGGAGTGATCGAGCTGAATCGCCCGAAGGCTCTCAATTCCTTGAACGCGGAGATGATTCGCCTGATCCGCGAGGCGGTCGATAGATGGGCCGATGACGATTCGATCCGCTTCATTGTCATCAAGTCCTCCTCCGATCGAGCATTTTGTGCCGGCGGCGACGTGCGCTACGTGCGCACGCGGGACATGAAGCGCATGTACCGATTCGGTGACGCCTTCTTCGAGGAGGAATACGACCTCAACGAACGCCTGTCCATAGTCAACAAACCCGTCATTGCACTGCTTGAAGGAATCGTTATGGGCGGGGGTATGGGCATTTCCGTACACGGATCGCACCGCATCATCACTCCCCGTACGCTCGGCGCTATGCCAGAGGCGGCGATCGGGTTCGTGCCCGACGTAGGGATGTCGCACAAGCTGACCCATCTGGATGTTCCGCCAGCCATTGGCCTGTTTATCGCTACGACAGGGTGGCGCCTAAGCCCGGCAGATATGCTTTACACCGGGCTGGGTACGAACCTGGTGGCAGATGTTCACGCTTTCGAAGCTGCTTTGCAAACAGATGAATTGCCAGAGGCACTGCGCGAACATGCGCTGGAACTACAAGAGCTGGACGAACCAGTTTCTACGCTGCAGAGCCACTCCGAGTGGATTGAGCAGACTTTCGCCGAAGGCTCGTGGGCCGAAATCGAGGCCCGGATTGCTAAGGATGCGGATTCTGTTTCTGACGCCGAGTTGGCGCAGTTCATAACCAAGGTGACAGATTGCTTGAAGGGAGCCAGCCCTGAGAGCCTGGTGGCTACCGTGGAGCTGTTCCGTCGTGCGGAAAACTCAACACTGCGTGAGGCTTTGGACATGGAGTACAAGGTTGGCTCAGAGCTGCGTCGGGGGAAGAATTTCATTGAGGGTGTTCGCGCTGTACTGGAACACAAGGATTTCAATGCTCAATTTGAGCCTGCGTCCACGGACGAAGTGGATGTGCAGAAATGGCAGGAGCTGCTGGGATAGTTAGGGGATTAGGCGCTTTCCTTGCGTTGCACCCGCAGCCATACGAAAAAGCCCCACAGAACGAATGCGCCGTAGACCAGGTATAGCGCGGCTGAGGGGTAGTAGCCGGCGGACAGTAGGAGAGGCACCCCTACGATGTCCACGCCGATCCAAATGAGCCAGAACTCCGTCCAGCCTCGAGCCATTCCGAAGGTGGCGAGGATAGAGCCGGTGAAAATCCAGGCGTCTGCCCATGGGCCCCAGGAGCCCAGTGTATCGAAGACGAGTGCGAAGCCGATGGTGCCGAAGACGGCGAAGGCGAGCATCCCCAGGCGTTCCTTGGTGCTGGCCCAGCTGGGCTGAACGGCGGCACTGTCCGCCGCGGGTTCACTGACGATGGAGCGCGAAGGATCAGTGTTATCTGGTTCGCGCAGACCGGCGGTACGGGCGCGATTCCACTGATACCAGCCGTAGACAGAGACGATCAGGAACATCACCTGGCGCCCAGCTTGGCCATAGAGGTCGAGGTCTTGTGGGGTGTGGAAGAGTCCGCCCAGGAATACGGTGAATAGCAGGATATTGCCAATGATGCCGACGGGCCAGGCCCAGACCACGCGCTTCATTCCGCCAACGGCGGAGGCGAGGCCGAACAGATTGCCGATGATCTCTCTCCAGAGGATCGGGTAGCCGCCTATGAACAGTGTTGCGTTGAGAAGTGTTGTAAAGATTCCCTCGGATTCCACAGTCACCATCTTTCCCCATTCGGGTCCGCGGCAGAAAACCGGGTAAGCACTTCAGAGCGTATTAGCCCTTTAACTGCATTGGTCTTTTAACTGCGATCTACGCTAGCCAGCATGTCGAAGGCTCGATCGTAGAGTTCCCGAGGGGCGGCATCGCCTGCGAGCCTCTCGTCCACCGCGGCCTCCATAGCCCGCAGAGCAATGCTGAAAGCAACATCTAATAGAAGGAAAGCATCGAAGGGGGTGAGGTTGGGATCGATCTCACATAGCGCCTGAGTGCCGGGCTCGGTAAGGGTTGGGAGATCTACTTCCAGGCTGTCGCCACTACTGTTCTGATGAGGATGTTCCAGCATGATGAGTAAAGGCTTGAACTTGCGGACATCTGGGGTGATGGGGTCGGAGATCTGTGAAGAGTTGTCCCCGGACTCCGGCCCTAGTGGGGAGCAGTAGATCCACATGGTGTCGCGCAGAATATCGGCGGTGCGGCCAGTGCGGTGGTCTGTGGCGACCTCTTTGACGCGCCGGGCGAAGTTCTCAAAAACGTCGTGCAAATAGTATGCGAAGACATCGTCGCGGCGTTCGAAATAGTTGTGGAAGGTACGGGGAGACACACCAGCGTTCTTAGTAATGGCATGTACCGTGGCTGCATCCGGCCCGTCGTTCAAATACAGATCGATCGCGGCATCAATAAGGTTTTGTTTAGTCTCGGCCTTTTTCTGTTCACGCCTAGAAGCAGAGGGCTCGGGAATGGTCGCGTTTGTCGCCATGAGAGTGAGGAAACCTTTCAATCTGCCCAATGAGTTCAATGAGCGCGATAAAGCTGATTGAAGAGTAGTGTAGCAGGACTGCTGCAGCTGAAGCTTGAACTCGATAATGAAAACTGTCCATCTAGCGTTTTCTAAGAGTTAACGGAGTTCTGAGAGGCCATTTGCCAGTAATTGGAAAACGTTTCGAATATCTTGTTCGGTGGTGACATCGCCCGTCTTATTGAGCTCCACGAAGATGCCGGGAATGAACATCATGGTATTGATGAGGAGTAGTGCATTGACAGTGGATAGGGTGTTTCCTGCCCGCTTGCTGTATTGCTGAAATGCTTCTACAAGTGGGGAAAAGAACTCCACTCCGGAACTGAAGTGCCGCTGATCCTCTGCGAAAAGTTCCTCTCGTTGATGAGGTGGAATACTGCGGAGGTGGTCAGCGAGGCGGGGGAGAGTGTCGATACTCCTGGGATTTTCTGACGGGCGATTATAGAGGTTTACCGCAATGTTCTCGGCGATTGAGATTAAAGGTTGGCCGGGTCTTGCGACTTCCACAATGTTAACCATTTCGTCGACAAATTGATTAAGTATGAATAACAAAGCTGCTTCCCGGTGGGGGAAATAGTTGTGGAAAGTGCGCGCGGAAATGTCCGCCTTTTCTGCGATACGGGCAATTGTCGCATTCTCTGCTCCCTCGTTGACCAGAATTTCAACGGTAGCCTGGGTAATGCGTTCGCGAGTCTCAGCTTTCTTGCGATCTCTTAGGCCAAGTGTCTTTTCCGCAGGTTGATTGCCGTTTTGGTTACTCATTTCGCGCGCCATCCTTCTTTGACTACTGTTCGCCTGTTTGCCTAACGACGCCCTCTATCGTCCCTCCTGCTGGGATTCTTGAAGGTGCGCCCCGTCAGCTTTGGCTTCAGGTTCCGAATCGCGGCTTCCGTCAGCTTTGAGACCGATCAGGCTTTCGCCTTCGACATCGACCGTGGGGATGATCTTCCCTAGCCACTTGGGGAACTTCCACGCATGCTCGTCGAGAAGGAACATAGTGGCTGGGATGAAGGTCATGCGGACAATGAAGGCGTCAAAAAATACGGCGGCGGCTAGAGCAAAGCCCATCACCTTGATGAATGGCTCGTCGGCGAGAGCGAACGCAGCAAAGACCGACATCATAATGAGCGCTGCGGCCGTAACTACTCGGGCTCCGTGCTTAAAGCCATTGGAGGTAGCGTTGCCGGCAGTCTTGCCGTGCGCCCAGCCTTCGCGCATACGGGTAACAAGAAAGACTTGGTAGTCCATTGCGAGGCCGAACACGATGCCGATCAGCATGATTGGCAAGAAGGAGATGATCGGCTGCGGGTCGTCGACAATACCTCCGAAACCTTCCTGCCACAGTGCGACGGTAACGCCGAACGTGGCGGCCACCGACAGTCCGAAGCCGACCGCTGCGATCAGCGGCACCCAAATGGAGCGGAAGACGACCATGAGCAGGATGAATGCCAGTACCAGGACGATTGCGATGTAGGGGATGAGAGCCTCTGATAGACGCTGAGAGATGTCCTCGTACATCGGGGTTACACCGGTAATGGCGTAGGTGGCACCGGTCTTCTCGGCGTAGCTGGACTCCTCAGCGCGGATCTGTTCGAGTACGTCAGCAGCACGGGCATCCGTAGCGCCATACGACGGGGTGATCATCACCTGAGCGGCCGTGCCCATGTCAGCAGGATTCTGTGGGTCGCCGTTGGTCTGAACCAACTGGGCATTTTCAACGCCGTCGGTGCCCTGGATGGTAGCGACGGCCTGCTGGGCGGCTGCGGCCTTTTCCTTGCCCTTTAGGTCCGGATACTCCACGAGTGCGAGCATTGGAGCGTTGCGGCCAGCACCGAACCCCTCCTCTGACATCTCGTAGGCGATGCGGTTGGGAGTGCCCTTGGCCATGGATCCGTCAGATGGCATGGCGAGTCGGAGGTTCATTGCAGGGATGGCAAGCAAGACCAGTAGTACTGCCGCGCCGATTAGCCACAAGGCGGGCTTCTTACGGATGATGCGCACCCACTTTAGACCCATTGTGGGCTTTTCGTTTTCCGGATCCGGCGCCTTCACAATCGGGGCACGGCCAGCGAAAACCTTTGTGCCGATCAGACCCATGATGGCGGGCAAAAGGGTGATTGCGACGATGACTGCAATGGCTACGGTGCCGGCTGCGGCCAGAGCCATGGCGGTAAGGAACGGAATGTTGATGATGGACAGTGCGGCCAGAGCGATCAATACGGTGAGGCCTGCGAAGACCACTGCGGAACCGGCCTTGCCGACGGCGAGACCAGCCAAGTGGGCGCGGTCCTTGACCGGAATAGTCCTGAATTTTTGCTGCAGTTCCTTGGGCTCGAGATCCTGCCCGTCCACGTGCGCGATCAATTCGCTGCGGTAGCGGGAGAGGATGAATAGAGCGTAGTCAATGCCCACAGCCAGGCCGATCATGGATGCCAGGGTGGGGGTCATAGAGTTGATGCTGTCGGTGACGGAGGTGGCTGCCATGACGATGCCGATGCCAGTGCCCACGCCGATGACCGCGGACAATAGCGGCAGGCCAGCGGCCACAAGGCTGCCGAACGTGACGATCAGGACGATGGCGGCGACGGCCAGACCAATGATCTCGGAGGTCATGTTCATTTCGGGTTGCTGGAATGCGTTGCCGTTCCAGCCGACCTGGAGATTGCCTTGGTGATTCTTGACCGCTTCTTCGAACTTCTGGATGTCTTCGGCGGGTACGTCGGTGGCGGTCTCTGCGTCGAATGCGACTTCGATCGTGCCAGTACGCTTATCGGGACTCAGCGGGCTCAAAGCTGCGATGTCAGAGGCGATCTGCTCCTTCGGCATGCCCTGCTTCTGTTTCATCGGAGCCATCTGCTGGTGCATGTTTTCGCTGGCCAGGACAGGGGAAACGAGTTTTTCCTTGTCCTTCAAGAAATCGAGTTCTTGCAGCGCCTGCAAAACGTCTTCAGTTGCCTGGGCGGCTTCACCTTCGGCAAGTGTTTGCCCCTCGGGAGCCTGTATAACTAGCTTGCCCTTTGCAGCTTCTAGCTGGTTGGTGTTTTCACTATTAGGAAAGTCCTCCCTGATCTTCTCCTGGGTCTCGATCGATTCCAGGCCCGGGATGGTGAAGGACTGTGAAGTTGGTTTGGTGAGGAGGGCGGAGGCGGTGCCCACGCCAATCAGCACGATCAGCCAGACGGCGAGGAAGCGCCATTTGTGTTGGTAGGCGGAACGGCCTACGTGGTAAAGAAATTTTGCCATGCGAAAAATATTGCACAGGTAGCGAAGAATTGCAATACCTGCGCAAGATTATGGCGGGAAGTCGTTCCCAGCAAGGCTGGCCTTACTAGTAGGCACTAGTCAGCGACCAATGTCTCCATCGTTAGCTCTGGGTGTTCCTTTTCCACAAAGGCCAGTTTCCACTTGTCGCCGAAGAGAGCAATGAGTTCCCCGTCGGTGCGGGTGAAAATTTCCACACCGCGCTGCTTCGCCAACATCGGCGCGGATTCGGCGTCGGTACGTCGCGCGACAGAGTAGGGCACAGGATCGGCCACTGTCTCCACGTTGTACTCAACATCCATTCGAGCTTGCATGACCTCGAACTGCATGGGGCCGACTGCGGCCATCACTGGGTTCGCGTCACCGCGGGCATCGTTGCGCAGAATCTGCACAACGCCCTCGGAATCCAGCTGCTCAAGAGCCTTACGGAACTGTTTGTACTTGCCTAGCGACTTCGCGCGCAGAGTGCGGAAATGCTCGGGGGCGAACTGCGGCATGGGTGGGAACTGAACCTTCTTGCCGCTGTAAATCGTGTCACCGGGAGCGAGCGAGCCGGCATTGACGAGCCCCACGATGTCGCCGGGGTAAGCAGCTTCGACCGTCGCACGAGTGCGGCCAAAGACTGTCAGTGCGTACTTCGTGGAGAAAGATCTGCCCGACTGCGCATGGGTGACCTGCATACCACGTTCGAAAACACCCGAGACCACTCGCATGAAGGCCAGGGAATCGCGGTGGTTGCGATCCATGCCTGCCTGCACCTTGAAGATCACGCCAGAGAATTCGTCAGTCGGGTCGCGATGCTCATCGATGGAACCGGAGTTCCCACCTGCAGCGGCTTCCAACACCTTCGGGTCGGAATCACGGCCAGCGGGTGCAGGTGCCAGGGCGCAGAGGGTATCCAGGATCTGGTGGACGCCGAAATTCAGCATGGCGGAGGCGAAAATCAACGGAGAGGTGGTGCACTCCAAGAACAATTCTTGGTCATGTAGTGCGCCATCGGCAGCCAGCAGCTCAACTTCCTCGGCTGCGGTATCCCACGCATCTTCCTCTCGCTCTGAGGCTTGTTCCGGGGTGTAGTGCTCTTCCGGGGCAATCGTGGAACCACCCGCCGTGCGAAGGAAATGAATGTATTCCTCGGCTTCACCGTCGTCGTTAATGCGCGCCAAGCCACGGAAGTCTCCGGCCTCGCCGACCGGCCAGAACAGGGGAGTGGGCTGTAGCTGGATCTCGTTGACGATTTCGTCGACCAGTTCTAGAGGGCTGCGTCCTGGACGGTCCCACTTGTTTACCACGGTCACAATAGGTAGGCCACGCGCCTTGCACACGCGGAACAACTTCAGCGTCTGAGGCTCAAGGCCCTTTGCTCCGTCAATCAGCATCACTGCGGCGTCAACAGCAGAAAGAACGCGGTAGGTATCCTCCGAGAAGTCGGCGTGACCCGGGGTATCGACGAGGTTAATCATGAACGGCTCGCCCTCGTGCCCTTCCGGTGCGTACTCGAACTGAAGGGCAGAGGAGGCAATGGAGATACCGCGATCCTTTTCCATGTCCATCCAGTCGGAAACTGTGGACTTGCGGCCCGCCTTGCCGTGCACTGCGCCTGCTTCCTTAATCATGTGGGCATGCAGGGCAAGTGCCTCTGTGAGAGTGGATTTACCGGCATCCGGGTGGGCGATGACGGCGAATGTGCGGCGGCGTGAGGCTTCGGATGCGGTTGTACTCATAGTGCCAATTAGTCTAGCGGGTTAGCCCTCAATGGCTGGAAACGCATTGGCACACAACGCCCGGAGGAGAGCACCTAGGCGCAGGAGGACGTGGTCTTCTTCTTATGGGCTGAAGATTGCTCGAGAGCTTCACCGAATGCCTTCGAGTACTCCTCAGCGCCTTCCGGCATAGGGTGAATGCCATCTTCGAACAGCAGATCCGGATGGGCTTGCGCATGGCCACACCAGTCCGCCAGGTAGACGTTGTCATGGGCTTTGGCTGCTTCGATGACCTCCTGGCGTGCCTGTCCCATCCACTCGCGATCGCCGTAGGGGGTAGCCATCACAATCGTGTGATCTGGCCCGATGAGGTTGATCATTTCTTCCATCTGATCGGGGAATGCAGCGCCGTTTGTTCCGAATCCCAGGAACACCGTGGAACGCAACTGTCCGGAATCCTTAAGCTGTCGCAGTACCTCGACTCCTGCGGTGTAGTGGCGGGATACATCTGCGTCGATAAAAATCCCCGGGTAGTCGGCATTCAAGGCTTGGCTTGCTGCAAGCATCACAGAATCGCCTACGGCCGTAATGTCTTTACCTTGAACCGGAGCTGACTTCTGGTCAGGCTTCGGGGATGGAGCGGCAGGTGCAGGCGCGGCCTTCTTGTTGTTATTTGCCGACTGGTTCATTTGTTGCAGCTGATCCAGCTGTTGCTCCAGCTCAGTCTTATCGTTCGAGTTGACCACACCGTAGATCACGCCGCCTACACTAGCTACGACAAGAAGCGGTACGAAAGGCCAGGCGACCTTCTTGAACCCTTCATTGATCTCGTGATAGCTCGGTCGTGCGTTCACGTAGTTCTTCCACGTCTGCTTGTAGCCGCGACGGCGGAAGGGATTCTCGACGTGCTGGTAGGAGATCTCGGAGATGAGCAGAGCAATGGGGAGCGCAACTAGCCCCAGAATCCATTCGTGCTGCATGCGTCCGTCCTCATTAAAGAGCTCTCGCAGGATCATGATGACGGGCCAATGCCATAGGTATAGAGAGAACGACCGCTGCCCCAACCAACGCATGACTTTGGTCCGGAAGATCAAAGTCAGTGGGCCTGTTTCGCGGATCACGCCCCAGATCATCAGGACACCCAACACGCTGGTGAGAGCCAGGCCACCACGGTAGGTGAAAGCAAGGTCGTCACCCATGAAGAGAAGCTGCGCAGCGTAGCCGATGAAGGCCAGGAAGCCGATCGCTCCGGCTACGCGTGCTTCGAACTTACCTACTGACGCCCACGAATCCACCCGCGGGTCGTTCTGAGTTGACGTGACAAGGAGCGAGAAGAAAGCTCCGATGAGTAGGCCAAAAGCATGTGTATCGGTGCCGTAGTAAACCCGTGTTGGATCCTCACCCGGGGTGAAGAGCAGCCACATACCCAGCACGGAGGCAACTGCCAGAAGAACCGTTACCAACATGGGAACTCGCCGTGGGGCACGGTGGAGTCTGCGCTGGGTAAAGGTAAACATGGCCAGAGTTAAAAGTGGCCAAATGATATAGAACTGCTCTTCGACGGCTAACGACCAGTAGTGTGCGAACACCTGAACTTCGTTTTCAGCGAAGTAGGACTGGGAAGTGGCGATCTGGGTCCAGTTATTGACGAAGAACAGAGTACCCAGGAATTGCTCCCGAATCCCCACTGCTATGTCCCCGCCAATGGCGGTGACCAGCGCAGTCACTATGAATAGTGTGACGAGCGCTGCGGGAAGAATGCGCCGAAAACGTCTAATCCAGAAGTCTTTGAGACTGATTGTCTGACTTACGCGATACTCGCGCACCAGAAGCGAGGTAATCAAGAATCCAGAGAGGACGAAGAATAGGTCTACGCCCAGATAGCCACCAGGCAGTATGTCGCCGAAAAAGTGGTAGATAACTACGGCGAGTACTGCGAGTCCGCGCAGGCCATCCAGTCCCTTGACTTGGCGCAGGCGAGCGCGGCGATCCTGTTTTACAGTCTTGTTTTCCGGCGGAATTGCCAACGCTTCGGGCACGTTCTGCCGAGGTCGCTTCTGAACGGCAACTGGTGCAGGCGCTGCCTTTTGCTCAGCCTTAGGCGTAATTTTCTTTGGCGCGGGCTTGGCTGCCGGCTTTTGGGCAGCGTTTGCTGCTGGCTTTTGAGCAGGCTTGGTTTCCGGTCGTGGTGCAGGCTTGGCTGCCGGCTTTGGTGCAGCGTTTGCTACTGGTTTTGTTGCAGGCTTGGTTTCCGGTTTCGGTGCTGGCTTTTCAACAGCCTTTGGCGCAGGCTTTGCTGCTGGCTTTTGTCCCGTCTTGGGTAGCGTCTTGTGCTCCGGCTTTGGCGAAGGCGCTGCGGGCTTTTGTGCTGCCTTGGGTGGGGTTGGCTTCGGCGCGGGCTGTTGAGCAGCCTTTTGCGTTGGCTTTGGCTCAGCCTTTGGTGCTACTGCCTTTGTAGCAGGCTTAGCTGCTGGCTTTGGTGCAGCGTTTGCTACTGGTTTTGTTGCAGGCTTGGTTTCCGGTTTCGGGGCAGGCTTTTTAGCAGCCTCTTGACTTGGTTTTGCCACAGCCTTTGGGGCGGTCTTAGACGTGGATTTTGGGGCCTGTTTAGGCGCCGTTTTCTTCTGTGTCGTGGACGGTGCAGATCCGGGAGCTGGAGGCGCACCAGCGCTCGAGCTGATCTTGATCGCCGTACTATTTTCCGCAGCGACAGTCTTCTTCGCTGGAGTCTTTACGTCGCTGGCTAAGTCTCCGGGCTTAGGAGTTTGCCCGGACTTTGGATCCTGGGGCTTCTTCCGCGTAGGCGGCGCCTTGGGTGCAGCTTGCTTAGGCGCGGCGGGCGCAGCTTGCTTGGGTGCAGACTGCTTTGTTTTGTCGGGCGCAGCTTGCTTAGACGCAGCGGGCACCTCCGGCTTGGGTGCAGACTGCTTGGGTGCAGCCGGAGCAGGCGCTGGCTTTGCCGTCTGGGAGCGGTTGGGCGCAGAGGAACTAGAGGTTGGTTGTTTCTGCTGGTCGGGAGCAGAGTTCGTCGATTCTGCCCGCTTGTTTCGTATAGCGCGCAGTAGTCCAAAAACCTGCTTCACTAGCATCTCCCAAAAGCAAAAGTCGAGTGCATGAATTCACTAATACTAACGCCATGTCTCTCCGAAACGGACAAGAGTTCTCGTGTCGGCGAGCTGACTATGTCGTTACAGCTATGTGCGCTTCCGAGTGTGGATATCGTTTCGCGCAATGTCTGTGCCATTGTTCACGATGAGTGTCACTGCGTCTACCGAATCGCCAAGCGTGTTCTCGATCCATCCTGAATCGGAGTCGAAATCAGAGTCCTCGAAAGGGGCGAGAACGAAATCGATTACGGAAGTGCCCTTTGGCGGCCGACCGATGCCCATACGCACCCGCACGTACGCTTGAGTACCCAATTCAGCGGTCATTGAACGCAAGCCGTTGTGACCGCCCTCGCCACCCTTATCCTTGATGCGTACTTGGCCCTTGGCGATGTCAAGCTCGTCGTGACAAACGATCACCCGCTCCGCAGGAACGTTTAGCGCAGAAGCCAGGGGGCCGACTGCTTCACCGGAATTGTTCATAAACGTCGTGGATCGGACCAGCAGCACGGGAGTTTCTTCAACCCGGATTGTGGCAACCTTAGCTTTTTCGCCCACTACCGGCAGCCACTCCGCACCGTACTTTTCAACCAGTCGATCAATAGGCCAGTACCCGATGTTGTGCCGAGTCTCGGCATACTTCGCACCGGGATTTCCGAGGCCGATAACGATCCACTCTGGGGAGAATTCCTGCAGATCAGCTAAAGAAATCTTCTTGTCCCGCGAGGAGCTAGGGGCATCGTTAGTCGCGCCCTTACGGAAGAGAGAAAACAAAGATTGAAGGAAAGACACAGCTACTAGTTTTACACCTCTAGGTTGCGTTCAATTGCGTCAGCTGCGTCAGCGCACATGATCGCCACATCCGCAGCCTCTGACTTCGGGAAGGGCTTCAGTACATACGCAGCCGGATCCATCCTGCCCGGCGGTCGACCGATGCCACACGACAAGCGCCAGTAGTCCTTCGTACCCAGTGACTTCGTAATCGACTTCAAGCCGTTATGTCCCTTATCGCCACCGGATTGGCGCAGCTTTACTTCCCCTGGATCGCCTTCCAGATCGTCGTAGGCAACGATGATGTTCTCCGCGGGGATCTTAAAGAATGCCGCTAGTTGTTGCACCGGCCCGCCCGACACATTCATATAAGTCCGTGGTTGTGCCAGCACTACCTTGCGCCCAGAGATCGTTACTTCGGCGATATCCGTGTTCGTTTTCTTATGGGTGCTCAGGCGCGCCGCTGGCATTTGCCGATCCAGCAGCTCATCGATGACCATTCGCCCTACATTGTGGCGGGTTGTTGAGTACTTGCTACCGGGGTTGCCCAGCCCGACGATTAGCCACATGTCGCTGTTGGTGTGTTGCTTTGTTTTTGGTGACGCCACCTGTTTCCCGACCTCTCTTAAACTCACTGACGGTCATTGTACTGTCCAGTCCTGGCAAGAAACTGAGCCTAAAGGTGGCGTCAATAGAAAACGAGCCACACCGTGCAGCGCGTGCACATGGTGTGGCTCGATTCTGATGCAGGGGAGTGGTTTACTCCTCGGACTCGCCCTCTTCGGCCTTCTCCTCGGAAGCCTCCGCAGCCTCGCCCTCGGCACCCTCGGCGCCCTCTTCGTCAGTGTCCTCCGGCAGTTCCTCTTCCTCCGGCTCAACAACGTTGATGATCAAGGTGTCCTCTTCGGAAACCAGGGAAGCGTTACCCGGCATCTGCAGGTCGCCTGCCACGATCTGGTCGCCGATCTGCTTGCCCTCAACATCCACGGAGATTTCTTCCGGAATGTTCAGAACGTCAGCCAGGATGGTAATAACGTCAGCCTCCTGGGTAACCAGGGCGCCCGGAGCAGCTTCGCCGGTGAAGACAACCGGCACGTCGACCTCAACCTTCTCGCCGCGCTTAACGTTCAGCAGGTCAGCGTGGTCAACGTCCAGGGTCAGCACGTTCTGATCCACAGCCTTGATCATGACCAGGTGATCCTGGCCTTCAATCTCAAGCTCCAGAACAGCGTTGACACCCTCGTTACGCAGGATGGCCTGGAACTCCAGGATGTCGACGTGGACGTGCATCGGGTCCAGGCCGTTGCCGTAAACAACAGCGGGGACGCGGAAGTCGCGACGCAGACGACGGCTAGCGCCCTTACCAAACTCGGTACGCAGCTCGCCCTTCAGACGGGTGATATCAGCCATGATGTTCTCCTTCTAGTAATGCGCTCCAGATGTACTCGTTTGTACACTGTCGTGCTTAATGCGTTTCAACCGCGGACACAAAAAATGCCGCGATATCTCGCGGCGTGTATGCATCCCACAATTGATTGGTTGCGTACCCACCGGGAGAGGGGGACGTCAAACAAAAGAAGGGGAGTGTGCTTTTCGCGCCGATAACGGCCAGATTCTATATAAGAATCCAGCCCTCGCCGAGATTCGGGAAAATTTTAGCACACCCCCGACGGGGGTTTAAAACTGTTTGCAGAGTTACTCAAACAAGGTGGTCACAGATCCATTCTCGAAGATCTCGTGAATGGTCTTAGCTACCAGCGGAGCGATCGACAGCACCGTCAGGTTGTCCCAGCCCTCGGTGGACTGCGGCAGAGTATCGGTGGTGATGATCTCGCGGGCGCCACAGTTGCTGAGGCGCTCTCGAGCTGGGTCGCTAAACACACCGTGGGTGGTGGCGATGATTACGTCGCCAGCGCCCGCCTCACGCAGCACACCGACGGCGCCCGCGATAGTTCCGCCGGTATCAATCATGTCATCCAGCAGCACACAGGTGCGGCCCTTCACGTCACCGACTACGCGGTTGGCGGTGACCTTGTTGGCCACATCTATGTCGCGAGTCTTGTGGATGAAAGCCAGCGGTGCGTCGCCCAGAACGTTGGCCCATTTCTCGGCAACCTTAACGCGACCAGCGTCGGGGGAAACCACGCAGATGTTGTCTAGGTTGTAGTTCTTCTTCACGTGATCGGTAAGGATCGGCATGGCGTGCATGTGATCGACCGGGCCGTCGAAGAAGCCCTGAATCTGGTCGGTGTGCAGGTCGACGGAGACGATGCGATCCGCGCCGGCGGCCTTCAGCAGGTCGGCGACCAGGCGGGCGGAGATCGGCTCGCGTCCGCGGTGCTTCTTGTCCTGACGGGCGTAGGGGTAGAAAGGCAGGATCGCGGTGATGCG
Source organism: Corynebacterium sp. p3-SID1761 (assembly GCF_055862885.1). NCBI lineage: Bacteria > Bacillati > Actinomycetota > Actinomycetes > Mycobacteriales > Corynebacteriaceae > Corynebacterium > Corynebacterium sp. p3-SID1761. Next base: position 82,939 of record NZ_JBSQBJ010000007.1, read on the forward strand.
CTTAGCGGAGCCGCGCTTCAGTGCGTCGATCATGATCAGCTGTTCCATCAGCCAGTTGTTCAGCGGCTGCGGATGCGACTGCAGTACGAAGGCATCGGAACCGCGGACGGACTCTTCGAAGCGGACGAAGATCTCGCCATTGGCGAAGTCGCGGGCGGTGGTCGGAGTGACCTCGATGCCCAGTTCACGGGCAACAGCCTCCCCCAATTCCGGATGAGCCCTGCCGCTAAACAGCATCAGGTTCTTTTGATTGTCGATCCAGTGGGTGGTGGACACTTGTGCTTTAACCTTCCGGTCGAAGAGCTGGACTATTCATCTTTTTAATAGGGCGTTCCCCATTTTAGGGCGCGCCCAAAGGTAACAACAAAACTGGCGCAGAGGAGCGCGCTACTGCTGGTCTGCCTGTGGGGTAGAGGTCGGTGAGCCGCCCTCGGCTACTCGCTTGGCGGCAGCTTCACCGGCTGCAGCGGCGGCAGTTCCGGGGCGTTTCTTAGCGACCCAGCCTTCGACGTTACGCTGCTTGCCGCCGGAGACAGCCAACGCTCCCGGCGGAACGTCTTCCCTGATGACGGTACCGGCACCAGAGTAAGCGCCGTCGCCCACGACTACTGGTGCGATAAACATGGAATCGGAGCCCGTGCGCACATGAGAGCCGACGGTGGTGTGGTGCTTGTTTACACCGTCGTAGTTGACGAAGACGCTGGACGCGCCGATGTTGGAGTACTCGCCGACCGTCGCATCGCCGATGTAGGTAAGGTGTGGCACCTTGGAACCTCGGCCGATGTTGGCCTTTTTCGCCTCGACGAAGCCTCCAAGCTTGCCTTCCTCACCCAGCACCGTGCCTGGTCGAATGTAGGTGAATGGCCCGACTTCAGCGCGCGGGCCAATGGTGGAATCAGAGCCGTGAGTGCGTATCACCCGTGCACCTTCGCCAACCTCGACGTTCTCCAGGGTGGTGTCGGGGCCGATCTGCGCATTATCCGCGATGGTCGTGGTACCGAGCAGCTGAGTGCCGGGCAGGATCGTTACGTCGCTGCCGATCTGGACATCCACGTCGATCCAGGTAGATGCCGGGTCGACGATTGTCGCTCCGCCACGCATGGCTGTGGTGACGGTGCGGCGGTTGAGCTCCGCTCCTGCAGCCGCTAGCTGTACACGGTCGTTGACGCCCGCCAGTTCCGCTGCGTCGGCGGCGATGTGGGCGCGCACGGGGTGACCCGCGCTGCGAGCGATGCTCAGTACATCCGTCAGGTACAACTCGCCCTGCGCGTTATCCGTGTTCAATTGCGCAAGACCATCACGCAGGATCGCCGCGTCAAAAGCGAAGACACCGGAGTTAACCTCATTGATCGCCTTTTGCTCTTCCGTCGCGTCCTTTTCCTCAACAATGGCGGTCACCATGCCGTCATTGGTGCGCAGGATGCGTCCATAGCCCGTGGGGTTGTCCTGGTGGACAGAAAGCACGGTCACGCTTGCGCCATTGTGGGTTGCGGAAAGCTCCTGCAGAGTTTCTGGGGAAAGGAGCGGGACGTCAGCATTGGTCACTACGACAGTGCCTTCGAATCCCTGCAATGCCTCCATTGCGCACTGGACGGCGTGCCCAGTACCCTTTTGCTCTTCCTGCACGGCGGTGTCAATGGTACGGCCGAGCTGCTCGGATATCTCCGCCACGGCGGGACCGACCTGCTCGCGACCGTGGCCGATCACTGCCACGATGCGTTCCGGGTTAATACCCGCTGCGGCGTGCAGGCTATGTGAAAGCAGGGTGCGCCCGCCAATGGAGTGCAGGGTCTTCTGCGTCGCGGACTTCATCCGCGTACCGGCTCCGGCAGCGAGCACGATCACTGCCACGGGCTGGCTTTGAGCCTTCGGGTGAGCTTCGGGGTTTTGTGCAGCATCAGTCACGTTGTTGGCATTCCTTACTTTCCCTGACTTATTTTCCCTGACTTTTGGTCAAAAGCGATATCCAGCATAGCGCCGTGTACTCGCTGCGTTGGGCAGGTCTCCCTCTCGGGCAAGTTAAGAAACGTTTTCTTTGCCCACCGAGACTTCCGGCAGGGTGTGGGACAGTCCCGCGCCCAGCAAACCGAACAACGCCAATGCGCCGAGAGCGACCTCGGGGGAGACCATTGCTAACGCACTGGTCAACGCGCCCACGATCAGCAACAGCACACCCATCAACGTGTTCGCCACCGACACATACCGAGTACGCTGCGTTCCCTCCGCCATATCCACAATGTAAGTGGAGCGAGCAACCCTAATAGCAGCGTGGGCAAGCGAAATAATGAAAAACGCGATGGGGAGCCACCACACCAGGGCGGTGGTCCACGTGTGGGCGTCACTAATAGAAGAGGCATAGCCCAGAGCAACAGTGATGATCAGAACAACCGTTGCCAGCAGTGCGGCGCCAGTGAGGGTGTTGCGTGAGCTGACATCGGAAAGCCATCCTGAAACCCTGCCCGCGAGCAGCGAGGCCACGCCAGCGGCGATGACGAAGGTACCCAAGCCAGTAAATATAGCGCTGGCCACTGAAGATTCCTCCGCTACGGACTGCTGGTTGGCCATCGTTACCAGGAACGTGGGCGACAGTGCCGAGGCGAGCAGCAGCGAACGAAGCAACACGAAGCGGCGGAAGTCCCCATCGCTGCGCACAAGATCTACGATGTCGGCGAATACGTCGCGCAGGTAACTGGTGCCCTGTGGAAGGTCTTTTTGTTCTTGTTTGGTGACGCCCTCACGGATTCCCTTGAAAAGCCATGCACTGGCCAACCAGGCCACAGCGGCGGTGGCAAAAAGAACGGCGAAGAGGGTAGGGGTGAGCTCCCCTCGGGCGGCCTGGATGGCCACACCTACAAAGATGGCCACGGCGCCGGACAGCGTAGTGGCAAAACCCGTGAGTCGGCCGCGGAACCCCTTCGGAACGGTGCGTCCAGCAATGTCCTTACTGGTTAGCGATACCAGGGAACGACAGGTTGAAAGCAGCGCCAGGGCTCCGAGAATAATCAGTCCGGCCAGCAGCCCATCGGTAAGTAGAGCCGCTGCGACCATGATCGCGCACGCTAAAGCTTGGCCGAGCGTACCGATCTGCATGAAGCCCAGGCGCGAGGTCTTAGTTTGCAGCCACGGGCGGAACAGGGCTTGGGGCAGCATGGAGCCCGACTCACGGATCGGCACCAACAGTGGAATGATCCACGCGGGAGCTGCGACGATGGATAGGAACCACGGCAGGATTGTTTTGGCCGACACGATCTGATCGCCAATGTTTTGGGCGCCAAAGCCCAGGGAATAACGACCTGCGTTTTCCTCGACATGCTTGAGATCGCTCTCTGGCGGGGTGCCGATGAATTTTGTGGTGAATGTGTGCCAAAAAGAGTTGGATTCAGCGCCGCGCGCTGTAGTGGCGTTGCCGGACATGGGTTGCCCTACCCTTCGCATTAAAAAAGCTCTCCCACCAGGACTCGAACCTAGAATGACGGTACCAAAAACCGTAGTGTTGCCAATTACACCATGGGAGAGTGGCACATAATAATGTGCAGCAGACACATTACAGTATGGCGAACCGGGCGCATAAACCGCAGGGTGGGCTGGAAGATAAACTGATGGCCATGAGTCAGACATCCACGTCGCAAGCCGAGTCCAATCAGCCGTCGAAAATGGCGCCCAGCCTGGCGGGGCTACTCAAAGCCACCGCTCAGGATGGAAAGTTGCGCGGGATGATGACGCATCTGGGGGAGCGGTCTCTGCATATGCAGGCTCCCGAAGGAGCCTGGCCGTTCATCGTTGGAACCTTGGCGCAACGTGCTCCATTGCTGGTGGTGACGGCGACGGGCCGCCAGGCTCAGGATCTCACCACGGTATTGCGGTACATGCTGGGCGATGGCGTCGAGCACTTCCCGTCCTGGGAGACCTTGCCACACGAGAAACTCTCCCCGGCGGTAGAGACCGTGGCAACCCGCATGCGGGTGCTACGGCGCCTTCAGCAAGGGGATGCAAATCTCAAGGTGGTGGTCACGCCGACACGAGCGGCAGTGCAGCCTGTGCAGTCCAATCTGGGCGACGTCATCCCGGTGCGGCTGAAGGTGGGAGAGGAAATCGACTTCGAGGCATTGACTCACCGCTTGCAGGAGCTTGGATATACGCACGTTGATGTCGTGGGCAAGCGGGGTCACTTCGCTATCCGCGGCGGCATTGTGGATATTTTCCCCGCGACCGAGGAAATGCCTGTACGCGTGGATTTCTGGGGCGATGAGATCACTGAGGTGCGCGCTTTTAGCGTCGGCGACCAGCGCACCATCCCCGGGGTAGAGCCAGACGAGGTGATGGTCTACGCCTGCCGGGAGTTGATCGTGACGGACGAGGTGGCGTCGAAGGCAAAGAACCTGGCTCAAGAACATGCCGGCAACGCAGAGCTGGCCGAGATTCTCGATAAGATCAGCCAGAAAATACAGGTGCAGGGCATGGAATCGCTGATTCCGGTGCTACACACAGCAGATCTGGTGGCGCTGCCGGAACTCATGCCAGAGGAGACGCACACGCTGGTGCTGGCTCCCGCTGCTGTCGAACGGCGCGCTCACGATCTGCGCGAAACCGGCCAGCAGTTCCTCGAAGCCAGCTGGGATGTCGCCGCGATGGGTGGTTCCGCTCCGATGGAGGGCGTGGCCTACCTGTCGGTGGCTGCGGTGCAGAAGGTGCAGCAGAAGCTGCGACGGCCGTGGTGGACCCTTTCTACGCCCGGAATGGCTGATTTTGAAGCAGATACCGACGCCAACACCTCCGACGTCCTCGAACTCGACTACGCCCCGGCGCCCCGACCGCACGGAGAAATGGAAGCGATCGGTGCGTTAATGAGCGATATCCGGAAGCGGGTGGAATCTGGCGGTCGTGTGGCCTTTGCCGCACCGACCCCGGCCGTTGCGGCCCGTATGCTGAGACGGTTCCAAGAGGCCGGTATTGCCGCGGAGGCCATCGGCGTGGATCTGAGCGGCAGTCGGGGACTGGGGAGGATTAAGAAGTCTAAGCACACGACTGCCGATGAACCCGCTCCACACCAGGTGAGTATCTATCATGCGGTTGCTTTTGAGGGTTTGGTGTTTCCTTTCGCTGGGGATGATAAGCGCTCCAGCTTGCTGTTCTTTACCGAAACGGATCTAACCGGTAACCGTGTGGACGCGAAAGCCACGGGCAAACGCAAGCCGGCGAAGAAGCGCAACAGGGTGGATCCGCTGGCCTTGGAGCCAGGCGACTTGGTGGTGCATGACTCCCACGGCATCGGCAAGTTTGTGAAGATGACGGAACGCACGGTGGGCAAGGGGTCGGATGCCTCCCGCCGTGAATACCTGGTTTTGGAGTATGCGCCCAGCAAGCGTGGTGGCCCTGGGGATCAGCTGTATGTGCCGATGGATCAGCTGGATATGCTCTCGCGTTATGTCGGTGGTGAGAAGCCGGCGCTGTCCAAAATGGGCGGAGCTGATTGGAAAAACACCAAGCGCAAGGCACGCGGCGCGGTGCGGGAGATCGCCGGCGAGCTGGTGCAGTTGTATGCCAGCCGCCAGGCCGCGCCGGGCTATGCGTTCGCAGCGGATACTCCGTGGCAGCGCGAGATGGAGGATGCCTTCCCCTACACGGAAACCGAGGATCAGTACAACGCCATTGAGGCCGTGAAAGCGGACATGGAAAAGCCAGTGCCGATGGATCGCGTGATTGTCGGCGATGTGGGCTATGGAAAAACGGAAGTTGCAGTGCGTGCAGCATTCAAAGCCGTGCAATCCGGCAAACAGGTGGCGGTTCTCGTGCCGACGACTTTGCTTGCGCAACAGCACTTCAATACTTTTAGCGAACGCATGCAGGACTTCCCCACGACCATTAGGGAACTGTCGCGCTTTACCACTCCGGCGGAATCCAAGAAGGTCATTGCCGGCATGGCCGATGGCACGGTGGATATTGTGATCGGTACCCATCGCCTGCTGCAGACGGGGGTCCACTGGAAGAACCTTGGGCTGATCATCGTGGATGAGGAGCAGCGCTTCGGTGTGGAGCACAAGGAGCACATCAAGTCTCTGCGCACTCACGTGGACGTACTTACTATGTCCGCCACCCCGATTCCTCGCACCCTGGAGATGTCGATGGCGGGTATCCGCGAAATGTCGACAATCCTTACTCCACCGGAGGATCGCCATCCGGTGCTGACGTATGTCGGTGCACAGGAAGACAAGCATGTGGCAGCTGCCATCCGCCGCGAGCTTCTGCGCGATGGCCAGGTGTTCTACGTGCATAACAAGGTGCGCACTATCGAGCAGACCGCTGCCGATATTCGCCGCCTGGTGCCGGAAGCTCGCGTGGTGGTTGCGCACGGTCAGATGAGCGAGGAACAGCTTGAGACCACGGTCAAGGGCTTCTGGGACCGCGAATTCGACGTGCTGGTGTGTACCACCATCGTGGAAACGGGTCTGGACATTGCCAACGCAAACACCCTGATCGTCGAGAATGCGCATCACATGGGTCTTTCGCAGCTGCACCAGCTGCGTGGTCGTGTGGGGCGTTCCCACGAGCGCGGATACGCCTACTTCCTATACCCACGCGGTGAGGTACTCACTGAGACCTCTTACGACCGGCTAGCCACCATCGCCCAGAACAACGACCTCGGAGCGGGCATGGCGGTTGCCATGAAGGATCTGGAAATGCGCGGCGCCGGTAATGTGCTGGGCGCCGAGCAATCCGGTCACATCGCAGGGGTGGGCTTCGACCTTTACGTTCGCCTTGTGGGCGAAGCAGTGGAAGCGTTCCGAGCCATGGCCGATGGCAAGCCTGTTGACGGTCGTGAGGAGGAGAAGAAGGAGATCCGCATCGATCTGCCTATTGATGCGCATATCCCGGCCGAATACGTCGCTTCGGAGCGCCTTCGCCTGGAGGCCTACCGCAAGTTCGCGGAAGTGCAGGACGAGGAACAGATCGAGAAGGTCCTGGAGGAACTCAACGACCGCTATGGCGAGCCCCCGCAACAGATTCAAATGCTTGCGGTGCTTTCCCGTCTGCGGTTGCTGTGCCGAGACCTGCAGGTCACGGAAGTTGTAGCGACCGGCTCGAAGATCAGCTTCAGCCCGATTGAGTTGCAGGATTCCACCCAGGTGCGGCTGAAGCGCCTGTTCCCGGCGGCAAACTATCGGGCGACGACCAAGATTGTGCTGATCCCGGCGCCGAAGCGCGGTCAGGGGATGCGTGCGGTTCCGTTGCGCGATACCGAGCTGGTGCAGTGGTGTGCCGATGCGCTGACACAATTGGCTGGTATTCCGATCCGCAGTATGTCCGGAGCGGCGGGCACGACCACTAGCAAGGACTAAAGCACGTCTTGAGCGGTGACACGCTAGAATAACCGCCATGTCAGTCGTATTGCTCGATCCCCGTTTCCCCGCGATGATTCCCGTGGACGCCGTCGATCTGCTCCGCGGCGATGTGTGTTACACGGAGGAGGTACCTATCCGCGTCCGCTGGGTCATCGCGGATTTGGGTGGCCACACGGTCGACGACTCCGAGATTCTCGTCACGACGGATCTGGACAATGAGACTGTTATTAGCCGCATTGAGGCTGGCGAAGAGCTCGTCACCGCGCCGAGTCTGAAGGTGCATTTGGAGCCTGCACGTGAGTTGGAGGCTGGTTCTTCTACCGCTGTTTCTGATGACGCCACCGCGGGGGAAAACGAGCACGAGATTACCCACTCGGGCGATGGAGTAGTGGACGGTGAAATCGTCGGAACCGATGAGCACACCGCTGCCGTCGCTGGTTTGCGTCGCACGACCCGTACAGAGGTTCCGGCCTCTGTGATGGATGAGATTGAGGATGCGGTTGCACTGATGGCGCGGGCGCTGCGCCAGGGGGAGTGGGAGCAGTCGATGACCCACACTAGCTTGGTGAAATACCTGCGGGAGGAGACCGAGGAATTGGCCCGCACCATCGCGTTGATGGAGCAGTGGGAGGCCGCAACCAATCCACGGGCGGGCGCAAAGGACCACGCTAAGGACGGCGCAAATAACAACGCCCAGGACGGCACAGAAAAGAACGCAGAAAAGGGCGCACGTCCCGAGTGGCTTGAGCAGGATCTGTGTTCTGAGCTTTCCGATGTGTTGCTGCAGGTGCTCTTCCACGCTGAAATTGCTAACCGCCGAGGCTCCTTCGACATTGGGCATGTGGCGGGCGCTTTCTCTGCGAAATTGCGCTCTCGCGCGCCTTACCTTTTTGAAGAGGTAGAGCGTCAAGTGCCACGCCAGGAGCAGGATCGCCTGTGGGAGGCGGGCAAAAAGGAAGAGGAAGCTCAACGAGTTAGGGACTTCGGCGAGGACTACCTGCGTTACACGGAGGCGAAGAAGCAGCCCGCTCGTCCTGAATCACACCCGGAACCCCACCGGGCACCCCACAATGCACCGCATGCAGCACCCCGCCCTGCCACGCGCCAGGAGCCGCATGCGCAGCAATTCCCCGCCGTGCACGGTGCCACCGGTACGAGTGCGCTATCGGCTGCGGAGGCCGTCATTGCCGAGGCTCGGAAACTGGGAATTCCGGATAAGGACATCCCGACTGATATTCGCTACCCGATGGTCGGCCTGGAGCTCGATAGTCCCGGCGAGGCAGAGCGTCGCTTGAATGACGCAGTTGCTGCCTTCCGCGAGAAGTTGCGCACCCAGCGGCCAGAAGCCTAGGAACGGGATTCCTAAGCAGTG
>NZ_JBSQBJ010000008.1:0-90283 GCF_055862885.1 Corynebacterium sp. p3-SID1761
TTCAGGGAGCGCGGGTTTTGTTTTACCTCCTAGGCGGAGATCTCGCGCCAGAACGTCTCCAGCCGATCCGACACGACTTGCGGTTCACGCGCCCAGCGATTGTGTCCCAGCGGCGCGTCGAGTTCCTCAATCGTCACCATATCCGCGGGCAACTCTGCCCCCAGGTGTTCTGCGGAAGCAAGCGGGCAGTCCTCGTCATTCGTACAGCGGGTGAGCAAGATAGGAATACGAACAGCTTTCTTAGCTTCTTCGTAGTCCATATCCTGATCCGCCAGTTTGTGCAGACGGTTGGTGTGACCATAGCGGAACCACTCGCGCAGCTGCACGCCGGACTGACGTCCATAACCCGCTAGGTCCAAAAAACCCGCAGGCTGATAGCCGAATAACAGAATATTCAGCATGATCTGGTACGTTCCGAAACGCAATCGCGCGTATTGCTTCCCCTTAAAGCCCCGGTAGTAAGGCGTTCCAGAGCCGACACCGATCATGCCGTGAATCCCCAGCTCCTTAGCTTCAGGCCTAGCTAGGAACAGCGAGCCGATCTGTCCACCCATCGAATGGCACAACATAAGTGTCGGGTGATTCTTATTGACGCCCAACGCTTCCTTTGCCGCGCGGATCGTTCGGGGATAATCCCCAGAGGCCAGGTGGTGATAACCCCACTTATGCTTCCGAGTGGCTACCGCCGTAGATGTACCCTGACCGCGCAGTTCACCGGAGATCACCGGATAGCCGCGGTCGGCCAGCTCCCATGCAATGGGGTCGTAGTACCGAGCGCCCATTCCAAAACCAGGCCAGATCACAATGAGGGGACGAGTACGATCCCACCCAGCATTCACCAGATCCTGCACGGGATTCTCAGCGGAGCTGGAGGCGGTGGCGTCATTAACAACCTTCTCCCCTACCCGTGGGGTGCCGGGCAGGAAGATACGCATCTGCGAGGTTGAGCCGTCGGCCATCGTGACTGGCACCAGAGTGGGCTGGCGACGTGCCGGCGTGGAAGTGTACTTCGCTTGGGGTTTCGAATCGCTCACAACATTCGATTAAACAACAAATAAGCGCACGTCGCGGGGTATTCAGGCGATGGCCTGTTCACGCCCACCATTTCGGTGGGCGTTCGTGATGGCCTCGGTGAGGTGACGGCGCAAATCCACGAGCGCTTCGGCGATGCCGGCTGGAACTAAACGTCCAGGAAGCGCACGTCGCGGGCGTTCTTAGTGATGAAGCTGCGGCGTGCCACAACATCATCACCCATCAGCACGCTGAAGATCTCATCGGCGGCAGCAGCATCTTCCAGGTCCACGCGGCGCAGCGTACGTACCGTCGGATCCATGGTGGTCTCCCACAGCTCCTTGGCGTTCATCTCGCCCAGACCCTTGTAGCGCTGGATGCCGTCATCCTTGTTGATCTTGCGTCCCTGTGCCAAGCCTTCTTCCAACTGCTCGTCACGCTCGCGATCACTAAAGGCAAAGCCCGGCTCGCCCTTAGCCCACTTCAATTTGTACAGCGGCGGCTGGGCCAGGTACACATAGCCCTCTTCCACCAGCGGACGCATAAAGCGGAACAGCAAGGTCAGCAGCAGGGTGGCGATGTGCTGACCATCCACGTCGGCGTCGGCCATCAGCACGATCTTGTGATAGCGCAGCTTTTTAATGTCGAACTCGTCGTGAATACCGGTGCCCAGAGCCGTAATGATGGCCTGAACCTCATTGTTCTTCAGCACCTTATCCATGCGTGCCTTTTCCACGTTCAGGATCTTGCCGCGTAGCGGCAGGATGGCCTGGTACATGGAATCGCGGCCGGACTTAGCGGAACCACCTGCAGAGTCACCCTCCACGATGTACAGCTCGCTGAGCTTCGGGTCACGCGAACGGCAATCGGCCAACTTGCCCGGCAGGCCGCCGATATCGGAGGCCGACTTGCGGCGCACCATGTCGCGAGCCTTGCGTGCGGCATCGCGTGCGTGGGCAGAAGCGACTGCCTTGTCGATAATGGCCTTTGCCTCTGCTGGGTTCGCATCCAACCAATCGGCCAGGTGCTCGTTCACAGCCTTCTGCACAAAGCCCTTGATTTCGGTGTTTCCAAGCTTGGTCTTCGTCTGACCCTCGAACTGCGGGTCGCCAACGCGAACGGAAATGACGGCTGCTAGACCTTCGCGCACATCATCACCGCTGAGCTTCGGATCCTTTGCCTTCAGCAGCTTGTGATCACGAGCATAACGGTTCATCAACGAGGTCAAGGCCGCGCGGAAACCTTCCTCGTGAGTACCGCCCTCAAAAGTATTGATGGTGTTAGCAAAAGTATGAACAGACTGGCTAAAACCACTGTTCCACTGCAGAGCAACCTCAACCTCGTGATCCTCGCCGACCGCTTCGAAGGAAACAATCGTCGGGTGGATCGCGGTGCGCTTCCGGTTGATGTACGCAACGTAATCCTTCAGACCCTCTGGGTAGTGGAATACGCGGGTGCGCGGACCCTTCTTCTTTTCAGCCTCTGCAGCCTTCTCCTCCGCGGACTTTGGAGCTGCGGCATCCTCTGCTGCGCTCTCCAGCTCCTCATCGTCCTCAAGATGTTCGCGCTCATCAATCAACTTGATGGTCAGACCCTTATTCAGGAAAGCCATCTCCTGCAGGCGCTTAGCCACCGTGTCGAAGTTGAACTCAACGGTTTCGAAAATCTCTGGATCCGGCCAAAATCGCTGTGTCGTGCCGGTGCCCCGAGCCTTTTTTACGCGCTGCAACTCCTCAGGCACAGCCGCGTTGAAGCTCTGGAGCCACAGGTAGCCATCGCGCTTAATCTCGGTCTCCATGTGAGTGGACAGGGCGTTAACCACTGAAATACCCACACCGTGTAGACCACCAGATACTGCATAAGAGTCCGAGTCGAACTTGCCGCCTGCGTGCAGCTGCGTCATAACTACCTGCACGGTCGGCGGGCCGGTCGGGTGATCCTCCACCGGGATACCACGGCCATCGTCGATGACCTCTACGCCACCGTCGGCCAATAGCGTTACGCTAACTTCCTTGGCATAACCTGCCATGGCCTCGTCAACCGAGTTGTCCACAACTTCCCACACCAGGTGGTGCAAGCCACGCTCACCGGTGGAACCGATGTACATGCCGGGGCGCTTTCGAACGGCCTCCAGGCCTTCGAGGATCGTAATCGAATTCGCGCCGTAGTCGCTCTGCTTCTGTGGTTCAGCCACGGTGGGTCAAACTCCTTCTCTCGCGCGTAAATAACCACCCTATTCTAGCGCGTTGGAGGCCAAAAGGTGCCATTGGACAGGCCGTTTGGGCCATTCAGAATCAGTTGATACTCCCAACTGACTTATCCGAAGTCATCCCGTGGCCCCCGCCCCTGCACGCGGAGCTTGCCATACTTCGGCCTCCGAATATTGGGACCCACAATGCGAAGTTGAGCCACCACATCCTCCCCTGCACGCTTCGCGATCGCCTGCAGAATCACAGTCTGCATATAACGCAGCTGGGTAGTCCACGGAGTCGAATCGCACTCAATTACCAACACCTGCGAGTCCTCTTCATAGCGCACAGGCCGAGTGTGTTCGGCAATTTTGTCACCCACAAGCTCTGGCCATGCATTCATAATCCTGGCAACGCTTACTCGCTGCTGCCAACCTTGCCGTTTGATCTCTAACCCAATCAACGAGCCAAAACGCTTCGGATCACGATAGCTGCGATCTAATCGGCCATCCATTCGGGTCCTGTATCTTGTCGGCCCACCCGATGTTTTCTTCTTCTTTTTTCGTGGTGACGCCACCATCGGCAACTCGGCCTGAGGAGAACCGCCCGCCTGTTTCATAGCATCGAGGGCTTGCGCAACAGGATCAATCGACACTGTCTTCGCCACCCTTCACCGCATAGTCAGACACTTCTTGAGGTTGAGCTTTCAACTCCTCAATAGTGTAAATCTGCGCAACATCCCGCAAGGCCTCGGGAATGTCCTCATCCACTGCCGCCGTGATCAACACTTGCTCAGCGCTGGAGATGAGGTTAACGAGATGGTGGCGTCGAGAAGCATCGAGTTCCGCAAAAACATCATCGAGAATAACGACGGGCTCGACCCCATCACCGCGCTGCATAAAAAACGCAGCGAGGCGCAGGGAAAGAGCAAAAGACCATGATTCACCATGAGATGCGTATCCCTTCGCCGGTTGATGACCCAGCATCAGGTTAACGTCATCGCGGTGGGGGCCAAGAAGTGTGGTACCACGCTCGACCTCCTGAGGACGCTTCGTGGCGAAGGCTTGCAGCAAGGTAGCCTCGGCAATCTCCGGGCTAAGCAATGCGGTGGGCTGGTCGGGTTCGCTCACACCTAGATGAATCCCCAGTTCGGTCAGGTCCGCGTCGATGGTCGACGTATAGGACATGTGCGCCGGACGCGACTGTGGTGCCAACGATTGGTAGGTCTGCTGTAAATGTGGAGCTAGATCGTAGACGATTTGCACGCGTGCAGACATGATCTGTCCACCCAAGGCGGCCAATTGGCTATCCCAGACATCAAGGGTGGCCAACGCAGATTCCGCGTCGGCCTTGATCTCCTCGGATAGGTTATGGCTAGCTCCCTTCGGAGCACCGACAACAAGGCGCAGGGCAAAAGCAGACTGCCGGAGAAGTGCATTGCGCTGTCGTAGAGCTTTATCATAGTCCGCCTTAACTGCTGCGAGGCGCGGGTAACGGGCAATCATGATTGTGTCCAAGAAATGGCGACGTTGCTCCGGCTCGCCTCTAATCAAGGCCAGGTCTTCTGGCGAGAACAACGTCGTTCGCACCACACCCAGCAGATCACGGGGAGATTTCATGGCCGTGCGATTAATGTGAGCGCGATTCGAACCCCGAGCGCGAATGGCGAGGTGGGCTGTGAGTTCGCGACCATTGTTCACGGCCGTGGCGGACACATTGGCGATGTCTTCACCGCGTCGCACAAGTGCTGCGTCCGAGTTCACGCGGTGGGAACTGAGGTGAGCAAGGTAACCGAGTGCCTCAACGATATTGGTCTTTCCGTGGCCATTAGGCCCAGAAAAGATCGTAATACCAGGGCTAAGCTGCAGGTCGAGTTCCTCCCACGACCTGTAATTGCTCAGACGGAGATTGGAGACGTACACAGTTAGCTGAAGGCTTGCCTTGGTTTTCGTATTCTCGGGATCAGCCCGGCAGGCGCACTGGCATCAGCAGGTAGGTGAAGTCCGTTTCCGGGGTAGCGAAGTTCCCCTCAGCGTCTGCTTCCGGCAACTCGCCTGGATCGGGGAGAAGGATCGCGGGGCGAGAAGCCATGGTGAAACCGAAGACCACGCGCGGAGTGTGGATGGCCGCCAGCCCCTCCTTGAGGTAACTGGGGTTAAAGGCAATAACCAGTGGTTCGCCGGCAAAAGCACAATCCAAGGTTTCCGTTGCGGAGCCAACATCGCTACCGCCTGCAGAAAGGGTAACGGTGTTGTCCTTGAAATCCATCCGAATCTGCGAGTTCCGCTCAGCGACGATGGAGACGCGCTTGATGGCCTCTTGCAGAGGAGCAATTTCCACACTTGCCAAAGCCGTGTGCGTCTTAGGAAGCAGTGGGCGGAACTTCGGGAATTCTGCATCCAAAAGGCGTGTCGTGGTGTGACGCGATTCAGTGGAAATACCCAGAAGGCCATCTGCACCAATGTCTTCGCCTGTACCGACGGCAATCTCGATTGGATCCGTGTTGGCCGGATCCATGGAACGGGCGGTATCTGCCAAAGTCCGAGCTGGAATCAACAGCTTTGCCTGCGCATCAGCCTGAGCGGGATTCCACTGGAAGTTGCGGACGGCCAGACGGAAGCGATCGGTAGCAACCATAATTACATCTTCGCCGTCGATTTCTACGTGTACGCCAGTAAGCATTGGCAACGTGTCATCACGACCAGCTGCAACAGCGACCTGCGCAATAGATTCAGCAAAGAGGTTTGGATCGATAGTGCCTGTGACATCCGGCAGATCCGGTAGTACTGGATAATCCTCGATCGTCATTGCCGGGAGCTCGAACTTGGACTTACCTGTTTTCAGAGTCACAGTCGTGCCATCGAACTCGATATTGATTGGCTTGTTAGGCAGGGAGCCGACAATATCGGAAGCCAGTTTTCCGGCAACCAAAATCTTTCCGGGCTCGTTGACCTCGGCGTTGATGCGTACTCGGGTAGAGACCTCACGGTCGAATCCGGAAAGTTCCAATCCCTCGTCATCGGCAACGATCATCACACCGCGCAAGATGGGTTGGGTGGGCTTGCTGGGAAGGGAGCGGGCTACCCAACCGAGGGCAGATGCGAAGTCATCCTTGGGAACAATGAAACTCACTGTCTGGCTATCCATGCTCAATCTAACTTCCGTGTCTTCGTCGTGCTCGAGCGTCTCGTTCTTCTCGAGGTTCGTCTGATCAAGATTAACCCACAAGCTCTATTTCTGTTTATTCCCTTTTATTTAGAAAGATAGCAGTCGTAGTAGGTGTTGTGGATCCTGTGCACAAACCCTAATCCATGCATGTCAGGACGTGGGTTCGGATGTTGATGCGTCGGTGGATGAACTGTGAATAACGCATTTGCAATGTGGATAACTCGGTTGCCCTGCGAGTTGTACACAATCTGTCCACTGCTGTTTACCCAGTTTAGACGCAGTTTTCCCCAGGGGTCATTGGGCTGTGGTGTGAGCCATCCAACTCTCCATGCTGATTTCGAGAACTCTTAAGACACATCGTTGCTACCCCTTGAATTACAAGTTTGGAATTACATCTGTGGAAAACGTTGTGGAATTGTGGATAACTCGATTGAATCCCGGTCTACCAAAGGTCAGGGAATCGTGAGTTATCCCCAGGCTGCTTGTGGATAACTCAGTAAAGCTGGGGAAAACTGTGGGTAACTCGCTCCCCGGCCGCTCCATAGGGGGTGGAAAGGTCAGACGACGGGGCTAATCCCGGGCATGGGACTTGATCTTTTGTGTGAGTTCTTGCACCTGATCGAACACCTTCTTGTTCTCCGACAGGGATTCGCGCACGCGACGTTCGGCATACATCACCGTGGTGTGGTCGCGTCCGCCGAAAGCACTTCCCAACTTCGGCAGAGAAAGATCCGTCAGTTCTCGGCAGAGATACATTGCGATCTGCCGAGCCTGCACAAACTTCTTGGCCCTACCCTTGCCTATGAGCTCGTCGGTGGTGAGATTGAAGTAGTTTGCCACCACCTCAATCACATGCTGAGGAACAATTTCCACATCCTGATCGGCCGGCGAAATATCGCGCAACGCAATTTCTGCAGTTTCCACCGTCAGCGGTTCATGGCTAAGCGCGCAATAGGCCGTCACGCGGATCAAAGCACCATCGAGCTCACGAATCGATTTCTCATAGCGGCTCGCGATCAGTACCTTGACGTCCTCGGGTAGCTGCACATTGTCGGATTCTGCTTTCTTCGTGAGAATCGCAATGCGCGTTTCTAGGTCCGGAGTCTGAACATCGGTAATCAGTCCGCCTTCAAAGCGAGTGCGCAGGCGATCTTCCAACGTGGTCAGCTGTCGTGGAGGTCGGTCGGAACTCAGCACAATCTGCTTATTTGCCTGGTGCAATGCATTGAAAGTGTGGAAGAACTCCTCCTGCGTCGATTCCTTGTTCTGAAGGAACTGGATATCGTCAACGATCAGCATGTCTAGATTGCGGTAGCGCCGCTTGAAGGATTCACGGGTGTCATTGGCGATGGAGTTAATAAAGTCATTCGTCAGCTCTTCGGAACTCACGTACTTCACCCGCATATTTGGCTGTAGCTCTTTGGCATAGTGTCCAATTGCATGCAGCAAGTGGGTCTTCCCCAACCCGGATTCACCCCAGATAAACAGAGGGTTGTAGGCCTTTGCGGGTGCTTCTGCAACAGCCCGGCAGGCTGCGGCGGCGAAGTTATTCGACGAGCCAACAACGAAGCTGTCGAACGTGTAGTTCTTGTTCAGCAGAGAATCGCCATCCAGCCCATCGTTGAAGTTCGATGAAGGCTGCGGCGCAACGTTCTGTCGCGGCGGTACCCGGTGAGCTTGTTCCTTATTTGTCCAATGTGTCGGTGTGGGGGATGGATTCGGATCGATGTGGTTTTCCGTCGCAGCGTATTGCCCTGCAAGAGCATCGGCATCGTGCTCCCGTCGCTGAGCAGCTTCTTCCTCAGTCTCCGCCGCCGAGCCGTCTTTTTCCTGTGCTTGGTGAACCAGTGCTTCTACCTGGAAGGTTGATAGGTCGTCTGCGGTAGCTACCGAACTTTTTTCTGACGCCCCTTCGTGGATATCGCCTGCCGTTTCAGTGTCACTCTCAGACTGTGTGCCCTGCTTGGGTTCCCCTGATTCTGCCTCTACGGATTCCCCATTCGTGCTGGTGATCGCAAGGCTGACGGAAAGATCCAAACGAGCTTTGAGGACATGCTTGATGGGATCGATGAGGTCTTTTTCGATCGATTCCTTGGTCCACTTATTGGGTGTTTCAAGCACGACGATCCGTCCCATAAGCCCCACCGGTTTGACCTTGCGCAGAAGTGAACGCTGTTTGGGGGAGATAGGTGGAAGATCGGGGTCGGGATTGGCGGAGGAGCTATCCGCGAGCCAATCGTGCATGATGGCATCCCACATGTCGGGAAAGTGTTCCTCGATAGAGAAATTCGAGTTGCTCATAGGGGCTCCAGGGTCAGGGCTGTTTTCAGCGTAAGAGTTTTCGGGGGTGGCGTAGAGGTAAACGGGGGGTTAAACCAGCGGTGGTTCTCAATTCCCTCTTTTATGTAGTTGTTCACCTCGTCGTACACAGTGGGAAATGCCGTATATCCTGCATTTGCACATAGTTATGCACACCTGTGGATAACTTCTCTTCACATGTTATCCCCAAGGTACAGGCTCCTTGTGGATAACTCTAATCAGAGCCTCAATATTCACTCTACCTGCATAAATAGGGTGTAAAGTAAAGGTTTAGTGTTTGGGGGTGAGGGAGTTTTCCACAAGGTCCATCGTCATTTGACGAACTTAGATCTAGGCTTTACACACCTACTTCCACCCCGTTGGTTTCGTTGAAACCGGAAGGTGCCTTCTGGAGACATCCAATGATGTTCTGACGAGTATTTATTAGAGACAGCTGCATCCTCTTCGAGGGCGCCGTCTCTAAAATTTGGATAACTTACGTCACAGCACGTATCCTTGACCCGTCTATGGCAACCCATATGTGGCAGCAGTTCACCACGCTGCCTATCGGGTGCCTCCGGTATCGGCGCCATTCTTCTCGGAGATTGCCGGTACAACTGTCCACTTAAATTTGTGGGCGCATCGCTGGCTAAGCAATATCCCAGCTTCTTTAGCGCTGGGCTGCCTGCTGTCGTCATATGCGGTGTGCGCACAGCTAATGAATGTTAAGGAGTGAAGTACCGTGGCCAAGGGCAAGCGTACTTTCCAGCCCAATAACCGTCGTCGTGCACGCGTGCACGGTTTCCGTACCCGCATGCGTACCCGCGCTGGCCGTGCCATCGTTTCCGCACGCCGCAACAAGGGTCGCAAGTCCCTCACTGCCTAAGTAAGGCATCGACGTTCCCTCCACCCCAAGAATCTTGGGGTGGATTGTCGTAGGGGCGTCAATTAAAAGAAAGAGCCACCATTGTGCTAGCTCCTAAGCACCGGCTTCGGTCAACTTCCCTGTTTGGGAAGACGATTCGGAACGGCCGGAAGAAAGGTAGCCGCACTGTGGTGGTTCATGTTTTAGTGGGGGGTGAAGGGGCCGAGGCTTTGCCGGCACCCTTACAAGAGGCAGCCACAGCTGGACCGCGGATGGGACTGGTTGTCTCCAAAGCCGTTGGAAACGCTGTGACCAGGCATAATACATCACGCAAGATTCGCCATGCCTTTCGGACTGTATTAGATGAAGGCAAACTGGATTTCCCAGCTGGAACAACTTTGGTGATCCGCGCTTTGCCGAAGAGCGCCGAGGCAAGCTTTGAGGAGTTGGTCGGTGATGTGCGTAGCTGCATCCGACGGGCCCTCCCCCGGTGACGGTGCAGAAGGCACGGTTAACGCGCACGAGGGTAGGTCGCGGAAGCGCGGCCTCGGAGCTCGAATGGCTCGCCGAGTAATCCTTGGTTACCAAAGTTATGTTTCACCCCTTAAAATGGGGCCAACGTGCCGTTTTGAACCTACGTGCAGTAACTACGCTTTAATCGCTATCGGCCGACATGGTCTGATTAAAGGGTCAATACTTACGCTAGGTCGATTGGCCCGCTGTGGGCCATGGCATCCGGGAGGTTGGGATCCTGTCCCTCCTCGTCGTCCCTTGCGCCTGTGGAGCAGGCGACACCGTTAGGCTGTTCGTTTGTGGAACTGCTAGCTGGGTCGTCAGCAACATAGGCCTTACTAGACCAATATCAGGAGAAACCTCGAGTCGCCATGGATTTTATTTATTATCCAGTGTCCGGCGTTTTGTGGTTCTGGCATAAGCTGTTCAGCTACGTCCTCAGCCCGGACTCGGGATTCACGTGGGCGCTAGCGATCATGTTCCTCGTTTTCACCATCCGTATTTTGTTGGTGAAGCCGATGGCGAATCAGCTGCGCTCGGCCCGCAAGATGCAAGAAATGCAGCCGAAGATGCAGGAGCTGCAACGGAAGTACAAGAATGATCGACAGACGCTGGCGATCGAGATGCGCAAGTTGCAGAAGGAAATGGGCGTTAACCCTTTGGCTTCCTGCTTGCCGATGCTGGTGCAGATGCCGATCTTCCTTGGCCTGTTCCACGTGCTGCGTTCGTTCAACCGTACCGGTAATGGTGTGGGCCAGTTGGGGATGTCCGTTGAGGAAACCCGAAACACGCCAAACTATTTCTTCGGAGTAGATGAGGTTCAATCGTTCCTCGATGCGCGTATCTTTGGTACCCCGATTTCTGGCTTCATTTCCATGGATCCTCAGAACTACCGCGCGTTTTCCGCTGATGGCGTGGTGGACTTTACGCGGACCAACATCATTGTTGTTGTCGTGCCGATGATGCTCGTAGCGTCTGTTCTGATGCACTTCTCCGCACGCATGTCTATGGATCGCGCTGCAAAGCGCCGCAAGGCATCCCCGGCTAAGGGGAATGATCCTAAGGCTCAGCAGATGCAGATGCAGATGGACATGATGCAGAAACTCATGCTCTGGGTTATGCCGGTTCTTTACCTGCTGGGTGGTTTCGCATGGCAGGTTGGTCTGGCTCTGTACATGGTCACGAACATGACGTGGTCCTACTTGCAGCAGTTCTTCCTCTACAAGAAGATGGATGCAGAAGAAGAGGCCGAGAAGGAGGCAGTTGCCGCTTCGAAGCGTACCTCTGCTCCTAAGGTCGGAGCGCGTCCGAATAATCCAAAGAAGAAGGGCAAGAAGCGGTAGTAGCTCGCTACTGTACGTTGCCAATTACTTATAGAACCGTCACCTATGAGGTGGCGGTTTTTTGTTTGCCCTGCTCCCCTTCCCGGGTGCTGTCGTTCCGGCTAGTGGCTATAGAATGGGCGGAGTACATCAGTTTGAATGTTTCACGTGAAACATTCGGCGTGGTTTCACGTGAAACATGCCCATCCTCCCACCTTTTGAAGGAGTGCCCAGATGGCGAATCAGGACGATTCCACCGTTGCCAACCCTCAGTTGGGTGAACCACCAGCGATAGCCGAGGACGTGTTTGGGGATCGGCTTCCCCTCGCTCGTGTATATGCAGAGTTTCTAGCATCTGCCGGGATAGAGAGAGGTTTGCTCGGTCCGAGAGAGGTGCCGCGTATCTGGGAACGTCATGTTCTTAACTCTGCAGTCCTTGGCGAAGTAATCGATCCGGGTCAGCGAGTGATCGACGTTGGATCTGGTGCGGGTCTTCCGGGCATACCGTTGGCTATCGCACGCCCGGATCTTAAGGTTCAACTTTTAGAGCCGCTGTTGCGTCGTTATAACTTTCTCCAAGAGATCAATGATGAGCTTGAGCTGGGTTGCGATGTTATCCGTGGCCGTGCGGAAGAACCAGATGTGGTAAGAGCCATTGGTGGCGCCGATGTAGTTACCTCCCGCGCAGTTGCGCCTTTAGGGAAACTGGCTCGTTGGTCTCTCCCCCTGGTTCGAGTCGGTGGGTCGATGAAATCCTTGAAGGGTGGTTCTGTTGCAGAGGAATTGCAGCGTGACGCTAAGGAGATTTCAAAGGCCGGTGGTGGCGAGGGAACCATTGAGCTGGTTGGTGAGTCTAAAGTTGCTGAGCCGACTCACGTCATCATAATTCCTCGCGTGAAATAGGCATCGATTCATTGGAGCCCTTCAGGGTTCAATATTGGTAAAAGACTCAGGGATACGCCATGATCTCCTTGAACGTGCCACCTATTCCTAGCCTTGTGCTCTCGTTGAGACGTAGGACAGGCTGCATTATTCTTTACGTACACCCCGATGTTTCACGTGAAACATCGGTTCTCGACTTCAGGATTGGACGTAAATGTCGAATATCGACATGGATGACACACCCATTGGTCGCGCAGCTCGACAAGCGGCGCGAATGAAGAACCCAAATCGGAACCAGCTTCCGAAGCCGCCAAAGTGCAGGAAGATTACCATCGCCAATCAAAAGGGTGGAGTAGGTAAGACGACTTCCACCGTTAATTTGGCGTGGTCTTTAGCGTTGATGGGCATGAGGGTGCTTGTTATTGATCTTGATCCGCAGGGAAACGCCTCCACTGCGTTAGATGCTGTTCATCATGCTGGGACTCCCTCAAGTTACGAGGTTCTCTTGAATGAGATGACCATCGATGAGGTTATGCAGGGCAACAGAGACAACGACAATATCTTCTGTGTGCCTGCAACGATTGATCTCGCGGGAGCCGAAATTAACCTTGTTAATGAGGTACGTCGTGAGTACCGACTTGCCACGGCTTTGAATGACTCATGGTTGGAAGAACAAGGTTTTGACTACGTCTTTATTGACTGTCCCCCGTCGCTTGGACTGTTGACTATTAACGCTATGGCGGCCGTAGATGAGGTTCTGATTCCGATTCAGTGTGAATACTATGCGCTCGAGGGCGTGACCCAGCTTATCGATAATATCGCCATGATTCGTGAGAGTCTGAACCCAAATCTTCATATTTCTGGTGTACTCCTAACCATGTATGATGGCCGTACGAAGCTATCGCTGAACGTTAGTGATGATGTGCGCACACACTTTGGCTCGGTTGTTTTGGATAACCACATACCTCGCAACGTAAAGGTGTCTGAGGCGCCAAGTTATAACATGACCGTGCTTCAATACGATGGCGGCGCTCCCGGTGCCCTTGCCTACTATGACGCGGCTAAGGAATTTGCGGTACGTGGCGATTACCTTCCATCCTCAGAAACGGCCCCCATTGGGATTGCCCCAGAACTCCACGACGGGGGTGTTCAATAGTGGGGAAAAGCAATAAAACGGGTTCAAAATTGTCTAAGAAGAGCTCCAAACAAGTGAAGTCAAAAGATGACAAAGCGCCTTTGAATCCTTCGAACGCCGATGACTCGAAGATGATGCCTCAGCCTAGCAAACCAGCTGACAATCCAAACGGAGATGCGGCTACTGCTACTCCGCGCATGCCTTCTCCGAGGAATAGAAAGCCACAAATGCCCTCCCCCAGTGCCGTTGGCAATCAGCGTCGCGGTGGGTTGGGTCGCGGCTTGGCCGCCCTCATCCCGACTGGGCCAGCTCGACCGTCTCTTGGCGATGGTGCCGCAGACATAGTTCTCGGCAACAGCTCGGCGACTAGGTCTACGTCAGAGGCGAACGGCTTAACAAATGCGGCTGGTGAAAATAGCGCTTCGTTCCCCCAGTCAAAAGTCAGCACTACCGATACGCCATCTACCTCCCGCAGCATTAAGAAGGGTGAGCATCGTACATCAGATGATGTAAAGAATTTTGCCTCGGAAAAATCTGCTCAAGAAGGTGTTGAGAGGGGTACCTCAGGTATAGGTGCGAAACGTCACAGTGGCGCTTCGGATGTTTCTAACGCAGCCCACCAAAACAATCGAGGATCAATTTCCGGTCGCTTCGACGAGCCGAACACAGAAGACAATGTTTCACGTGAAACATCGACGGAGGATTTTGGTGCTTCGTACCAAGAGATCCCGCTGGAGGCTATTCGCACGAACGCGAAGCAGCCCCGTGAAGTGTTTGATGAAGAAGCGCTACAAGAGTTGGTGCACTCCATCAAGGAGTTCGGCCTTATGCAACCGATTGTGGTGCGTCGTGCTCCCAATGAGAACTCGACCTATGAACTCATCATGGGTGAACGCCGATACCGTGCCGCTAGTCGCGCAGGCTTCGACGTAATTCCTGCAATCGTTCGCGAGACCGCTGACGAAGAGATGCTCCGCGACGCTCTCTTGGAGAATATTCATCGCGTACAACTCAATCCGTTGGAAGAAGCGGCTGCGTATCAGCAGCTCATGGAGGAGTTCGGTGTAACTCAAGAGCAGCTGGCAAGAAAAATCGGACGTTCACGGCCGCTCATTACGAATATGATTCGTCTACTGCAGTTGCCCGTTTCTGTACAGCGACGAGTCGGTGCAGGTGTACTCAGCGCCGGTCATGCCAGAGCGCTCTTGGGTTTGAAGCTCGGGGCTGAAGCTCAGGAGAACTTGGCTAATCGCATTGTGACAGAGGGTATGAGTGTTCGAGCCACTGAAGAAGCGGTCACTTTGCTCAACCGGGACGATAGCGGCGAATTAAACACCAAAAAGACCATCCGAAAGCCTCAACAGCTTCCGGATGAGGTTTCTGACTGGGTAGATACCGCCTCAGATGCGCTTGAAACCAAGGTTTCAGTGCAGATGGGGAAGAAAAAGGGAAAGATCGTTGTTGAGTTCGGTGGGCCTGAGGATTTCGACAGGATTATTGAGCTTTTCAAGTTCAAGAAACATTAGTAGGGGTCCAGCGTATTAATTACAGTTCCAATAGTAGAAATGAAAGGTTACCCATGTCTCTGAGCGTGACTGAAGCAATTGACCAACGCCGAGCTACTCGAAAGTTCAAGAACCAGCCTTTGAGCAATGAGATTCTGGACCGGGTTGTGAGGAATGCATTGGAGGCTCCTAGCGCCTTCAACGCACAAATGCGAGATCTGGTAGTTGTCCGCGATCAGAGTGTCAAGGAGGCTATTTTTGAAGCCTCTGGCCAGCAGCAATTCCTAGATGCGCCAGTGGTCTTCGTAGTGGTAGGACGGTCTGAAGTAGTTCCGGAGGATGCCGAAGAGATCCTTGGCACAGATTTAACGGAAAAGGTTCGCGGGTTTAATGGCAACGCCTCTGCGTCCAAGCTACGCGAAATTGGTATTCGTGATGCAATGTTGGTGGCCGGGTTCTTGCTCCTTGCGGCTCAGGAACAAGGATTGTCTACCTCCCCTACCACTGGATGGAACGAGGAGGGCGTCAAAAAGGCCATTGGTCTGGAGGGGCGAGATGATCGCTCAATTGCCCTGGTTATCGCGGCGGGTTACGCGGACGAAGAACCCGCTCACCCTGGCCGTGCGCTAAACAGGCGCGTGGATGATCGATACTAGGAAATGCGAATTCGGTTAGAAATCCCCGATGTTTCACGTGAAACATCGGGGATTCGGCTTTGAGAAAACTATTCATTTCCGCCCGGCCGTGGGATGAGCGCTATAGGATTCACGTTGTTGGATCCTTCGGATTTATGGAAAGTAAGGACCCTGCAGCTTGCGCATCATTGATCGTCTGAACGCTGAAAGGAAAAGATGTGGAAGTAAGTATCCGCGCCATAACCCCTCAGCGTTCCGAGGATCTAGAATCAGGTGCTGCTATATCGACTTTTTGGCCGTTCCCAGCTGACTACGGCACGGAGGGGAATGAAAACTGCGATCCTCTTTTTGACAAGCAACTATGGCTGCATAACGTCATGATGGAATGGGGAATCTGCGGCTATACGGCGTTTGTGGGCACTGGAGACGCGGGTACGCACTCTGTGCCTGCAGCGACCGTGTTCTTTGCCCCTGCGCGGTATATGCAGGGCATCTCCAAGTTTCCAACTGGGCCAATCTCATCCGATGCAATCTTGCTGAGTACGGTTCATGTAGCCCTCCCATACATGGGTCTCTACCTGGAACACCAGCTAATCGATACGGTGATTACGGAGGCCCACAGGCGTGGCGTGAAAGCCGTCGAGGCTTTTGCTCGTGTAGAGGACTTTGACGAAGATCTTGCGAGGCAATTGGGCAGTGCTTCGGTGACGGAGACGGATCGAGGAGGTGTAAG
Source organism: Corynebacterium sp. p3-SID1761 (assembly GCF_055862885.1). Classification (NCBI taxonomy): domain Bacteria; kingdom Bacillati; phylum Actinomycetota; class Actinomycetes; order Mycobacteriales; family Corynebacteriaceae; genus Corynebacterium; species Corynebacterium sp. p3-SID1761. The sequence goes on from NZ_JBSQBJ010000008.1 coordinate 16,257, forward strand.
CCGCCAGTACGATCAAGCTGGTGACAAAGAGGGCGAATACAGCGCCCTAGAATCCCTGAAGTATGTTCCGGAGTCCTATCGGGGATGGGAAGCGGCTGCCGAAGTACATGACGCCGCGGATGAAGACGTTCTAGATATTGCTCCCATGCTCTCCGAAGACATATTGGAAGCGGAGGGCTTCAAAGTGGTAAAACACCATCGGCGTTTCCCCCGCTATCGCTTTGAAATCAATGGAAATAATTCCTTGTTTAGCGACTTCGCAGAAGAGGATCATGCAAGGGTAAATGGACCTGAAAAGCTATCTACCGTAATCGGAGGCAAACAAGCACCTGGCCCAATGGGGAACCTACTTCTGCGGAAGCTCTTCCTGTAGAAGCTCAACAAAGCTAAACGTGCCCGTCTCGTGGACATCTTTATCCAAAAGGTAGAGGCGCTTTACAGCCACAACGATCGCTTCAGCGATGGTGTCACGCATGGCGGGATCACTGAGGATCTTCATGTCGCGAGGGCTGGTCAAATAACCTGGCACAACTTGCACAGTTGGCATACTCGTCAGACGCAAGATATCCCACGTCTGCCCGTGGTTGTAGCAATTCTGCAATGAGGTGCGGGCAACGATCTCGCGCTGGATAAAACCGGAGAGCTTTTCACCCACCATGGACGAATAGCCAGTCAGCGAACCAAAGTAAAAGGAGGCTGCACCGTTGGCTTTCTCATTAGGGTAAATATCGGTACGCAGGCTTATCATGACATCTGCGCCAAAAGCATTTGCGATGTTCGCACGATCCTGATTCGTTGGATTAGCCGATCGTGGCCGAGACAGAATAGTCTCCATTCCAGCGGCAATCATGCGCCCTTCTACCCTGCCCGCAAGGTCCCAAAGGATCTCCTCCTCGGAGATCTGCCCATAAGGACCATCGACGATATAGCCTTTGTCAGCGCCACCAAGACCAGGATCAATCACAACTCGCTTGCCCGTGAGTTGGGGTCCGGCAGAACGGATCTGTTCCTTTTCCCGGATCGATTGCGGGGAACCGCCGGTAATGCGTCGTCCTAGATAGGACAGGGCACGTAGCGTGTCGGGCCCCACCACGCCATCGTTAGTCAGACCGTAGTTCAGCTGATAATTGACAACGGCGGAATGCGTGCGCGGGCCGAAGTGACCATCGATACGGCTCGTATAAAAGCCGAGGTCGTGAAGCTGGGTTTGCAGCTGCGCAACATCGTCGCCGACAAATTGATTGCTCTGCAGGGAAAGCACTCGAGCGCCTAAGGTGTAGGAGGCTTCTCGAAGGGCACGCAGGGTGCCTGGGGTAATGGCACCGTCTGCGATGATTCCACGCTGCTGCTGAAACGCTCGAAGCGCTTCAGCCAGAACCTCGTCAAACACCTCTTCTTCACTAGTCCAGCGCTGTGCTTTGCTACCGGTCGCGTCCCCCTCGTACCCTTCCAGCAGTCCCAAGCGTGCCAAGGTACCGCGTACCTCAGCGACGCGCGGACTGCGGTCTCCGACGTGGAGAAGCAAACGATCCACTGGGCTCAACACTCCAATTCTCTAAAGCTCTTTGGTGCTGGTCGAGCACCCTTAGCGCTGTTCTAAGTTATGTGCGACGAGGTATTGATCTCGCCTTGTTCTCGCCCACTCTTATTGTGATCTAGATCACTACCGCATTCCCCTGCGAATAGAGTCGAGCCATAGGTGCAATTCTAGGGTCTATTGCGCCAATCTGCCTTATAGGCAGGTCAGGCGTGTTTAAAGTTGTTCCTCGATGGCAGCTCGAAGAGTGTCTCTATCTTGGGCGCCACTAAACTCGGCGACCTTCTTGCCATCCTTGAACACTAAGAGAGCCGGAATCGACATCACCTGGAACATAGCGCCCAGCATGCGCTCATCATCAATATTGACCTTGGCAATTGTGGCCTTGCCATCGAACTCAGCCGCCAGTTCGTCGAGAATGGGCGTCATGGCTAGGCAAGGGCGGCACCATTCGGCCCAAAAGTCGACCAGAACGGGTTGGCTAGATTCCACTACCTCGGACTTGAAGGTGGCTTGGGTAACGTTCACAATCTCGGACATAAGAGTGACAAAACTCCTGGTTGGGGCACATTCTCATTAGGTTGGAGGTTACCCTTCAACGTGTAAAAATCCTATGCGCAGACGGTGGAATTTACCTAAAGGTGACCGAATGTGACCGTTCCGTTACTGGGCTGCGAGATATGCCTCGGCATCCAGGGCGGCGCGGCAGCCGGAGCCAGCCGCGGTAATGGCCTGCTGGTAATGGGAATCCACCAGGTCACCAGCGGCGAACACACCGGGCAGGCTGGTGCGGGTGGAAGGCTCCTCGACCTTCACATAGCCATTGTCCTGTAGTTCCACCTGGCCTTCGAAGACCGTCGTGCGCGGGTCGTGGCCGATTGCAACGAACATCGCATCCATTGGCACGTCCGTACGCTCTCCGGTTTGCGTATCCTCCACAACGAGTGTTTCTACGCTCTTGTCGCCCTTAACCTCTACGACCTTGGCGTTGGTCAGGAACTTGATCTTCGGATTGTTACGGGCGCGCTCCTCCATGATCTTGGAGGCGCGGAATTCATCGCGACGGTGGATGATAGTCACGCTTTCGCCGAACTTTGTAAGGAAGTCGGCTTCCTCCATCGCGGAATCGCCACCACCGATCACAGCGATCTGCTTGTCCTTGAAGAAGAAACCATCGCAGGTTGCGCAGGCGGATACACCGCGCCCCAGCAGCTCCTGCTCGCCGGGAACGTTCAGATAGCGCGGGGCGGCACCGGTAGCCAGAATCACCGCGCGAGCCTGGTACTCCTCCCCATAGACCCACACCTTCTTGATCTCGCCGGAAAGGTCGACCTTCTCGACCTCCTCCTGGCGCAGATCAGCACCGAAGCGCTCGGCCTGTGCGCGCATTTCCTCCATAAGATCCGGGCCCATAATGCCCTTCTGGAAGCCGGGGAAGTTCTCCACCTCGGTGGTCTGCATCAGCAAACCGCCGTACTCCACGCCTTCAAACACAACCGGGTTCAGCTCGGCACGCGCTGCGTACACTGCCGCGGTGTAGCCTGCGGGTCCTGACCCGATAATGATGACGTCATGAACCTGGCCCGCACTCTGGGTGCCGGCGTCCGCGCTCGCGGCCTCCGTTGAATCGCTGTTGAGAATACCGCTGGCCTGCAGGAATGGCTGGTTCATGATTATCCTTTGAGGTCGAAGATGTCGTTCACCCCAGTCTAACCGGCTGCGGCCATTCCGTATTCCTCTGCCCCACCGAGATGTTCACACATCATCCGCTTCGCGCGGTTCTTTCGTGATTTCACGGTGCCGATTGGAATGCCTAGCTGTGCTGCTGCGTGAGCCTCACTGAGTCCCCGGATCTCCGTCAGTACCACCACGTCGCGCATCTCGGGGGATAGCTGTCGCAGGCTGCGGTGCACATCCAGCCGTGCGACCGTTGCTTCTTCCCGCGCCCCTAGCGCCGGCAGCGTCCGCGTCCGCTCACTGAAGTCCTCCCGCCCCGGTTGGGCCTCACGGTTATAGCGCTGCATGTAAGACAGTGCTGCGTTGCGCATAATCGTGGCCATCCACGTGCTCACGCTCGCTGAACGTTTTCCACTAAAGCGCGAGGCAAAGCGGTGCACTCGCAACAACCCCTCCTGGTAAACGTCCATTTGATGGGCTTCGGGCACATTCACCCGTCGAAGAGCCCACCACAGCGTGCGCTGGTGGCGGTCGATCAGTTCACGAAATGCGCCGGGTTGCCCCTCGTTATGTCCGCGTAGTAGCTCGTGGTCGGTTTGCTCTGTTGGCCGTTTATGAGCCGTTTTTCTTGGTGACGCCCCCTGCATCATCTTCCCCCTTAGTATGACGTCGGAGCCGTGCCGCCCCCGTGTCACACACTTTATTCTGTGCTGAATGAAGTGTGGGGGCAAAGAACTGAACCTGTGGATAACTGCAAACGGCGCCGACCTCATTGTGAACTTCACAGTTGAGGTGGGCGCCGCTATGCGCTATGGGTTTGGCTTAGCCACAGTGCAGGTCAGCCGACGGGTTGAATCGACTGCGCGGGCTGGCGTGACTGTGCCGGCTGGGCTGGCTGTGCCGACGGTTTTGGCTGTGCCGGCTGGCGCTGCTCTGAGGGCTGGGTCGGCTGAGTAGCGCTGGAATCCTCGTCGGAAGTCGCCTGGTCGAGCCAGTTGCCGGCGGCGGAAACCTCACTGATCGTCGCGGGCTTCGGAAGCGGCAGACCCGTAATCCAGATCAGCAGGCGATTGCCCTTCGCTGCGCTGACCTTGTCGGTATCGTACTTACCTTTTTCTCGATTGCTCTCTTCGTTTTCATTCTCGTTGCCATCGCCCTCCCCCGCTGCGGCAGATGCTCCGGTGTCGTTACCATCTGCACCATCTGCGCCACGGCTCGTATTACCCGCGCCCCAGTTGGAATCGCTGGCGCTGCCAGTACCGGCGAGGTTCACGGTCATGTCGGCAGAATCCGCCTTCACGGTCTTGAGCAGCTGAGTCTGATCCAGAGACGCCAACTTGCCGTTGCTGTCGGCGGTCGCCAATCGCAGTTCCATGGTGGTTCCGCGGGTCAGACCGCGCAGCTGAACCTGCGACAGGGCGGTGCCCTCTGGCAGCGTCATAAGCAGTCCGATTCCAGGCTTAGTGGTGCCAGGCTCGCCTCCGAGCTGCACAGTTGCGGGATTGGACTGCCAGAACGTCTCCGGATCTCCGTCGGTAATCAGGCGCGCCAAGTCCGGTCGATCCAGCGGCCAGTCCACATCGGCGGGGAGCCACTCGAGCGGCTTGCTCAAAGGGACATCCGCAGGATCCACGCCACGCACGGCCTGCGCACCCTGACGCAGCGAGTCGGTGGACAACGGCGAATCCTTGCGGTCGCCGCCGACCACACTGACCACTGCTGCGACCAAAGCAGCGATGATGACGACGGAGATGAAAGCGATAGCCGCCGCAGCAGCCATGCCGACCGGACGGTTGCCCTCGGCGCCGAAACCAGAACGAGCACTTGGATCCGGGGTTTGATCTTCCTGGATCGCCAGCTGACCCGACTTCAGGTCTCGCAGGCTCTTCGCAGCCTTGTGCAGATCCTCCGGTTCGACCTTCTCTCCATCGAATTCGTGGATCTTCTTGTAGATACGGGTGAGCTCCTCCGGTACTTGTTCATACGGGACATGCTCCAGCAGCAGTCGCAGTGCGACGGCCACGCCGTGGGCATCCTGTGCCGTGTCATCGTGAGGCAGAACACCCGGAAAGGCCAGGACGGCTGCTCCATCAGTGCCGATGCGCACACGATCGCGGTGATCCAAGCCCAACGCAGTGCCACTGGCCTCCGCCTGTGCGGCAGCATCTGCCAGAGAGGCTACGGCGAAAGCTGCGGCCAGCGGCTCCGGCTGGCTCTCCGCCACCTTCGTCAGAGGCGAACCCTGTACCCAACTGGAAACGATGACAACCAGATTGCCGTAGTCGATGACACGATTGACCTGCGCCATGCCCGGCGCATCGAACTGCTTAAGCTTGGCCGAGCGACGCAGCATTTCGTCCTTTGCGTGGGCCACTGCCGGGCCGTTTACAGGCACGGATACTCCGGGCTCCACCTGCGAACGGGCAAAGGCCACCGGATCCATGATCGTGAGACCCACAATGTCGCCCGTCGCCAGTTCGCGCCCCTGCCAGAAGCGGGCGGCGGACCAGCCTCCGTGGTCGGCCAGCAGACGGTAGCGGCCTTCCAGCAGCGGCGCACCCGGCACCAGGCGTGGGCCGCGCACCCGGCCAGCTGCCAATGGTGGGAGCGCCACGCCCGCCATCATGTGGTCCAGAGCAATGGCCTCGCGGGCAGCCAGTTCCTGAGGCGAGAGACGACGGGGGCCAGCCTCGACGGTGGATTGTTCGTCGCTGGGGAGTGGGCGTCGAGAAGGAAGAACCCGGGACAACCCCGGAATGCGCGACAGAGCGCCCACCAGAGTTTGAATCTCTGGCAGTGGGGCGCGCACGAGGATCAACCCGGTAACACCGAGGAACAGCACACCAGCGATAAACAGGCGGACAACAAACCAGGGGTTAGCTAGTGTCTGGAATGCGTAGCGCGCCAGCACCACATCTACGCGCCAGGCGATCAGAGCACCGACCAGCGAGGATCCCAGCGCCCACAGCACCGTCATCGTCACCTTGCGGAACTGTAGATCACCTAGTGAACGCCGCAGCAGGCGATCGCCAATAATGGCACCGGCCATGAAGCCCAGGCCGTTGGCCGCACCCAGCAGCACCACGACCAAGCGGGGTTCGGTGGCGATCTGTGGGGCAATGTAGGCGAAGGCCAGCTTCGTCACGGTAATTCCGGCGATGATGAAGGTCGGCGTCCAGACTTCCTCGCGGGCATAGAACACGCGCAGGTGCAGCAAAACCAGTGCATAGGGAATCAAGGTGAACGCGGAGAAGCTGATGGTCCAGCCCAACACGTTCGCGTCATCCAGCGAGAACTCCTTATACGCAAAAAGTGCCGCGGAAATCAGCGTACCGAAGCAAGTGAAGAACACGATGATCGGCACCATTGCCAGCATCGTTAGCTTCGAGGCGACAGTCAGGTCGCGCACCACAGCCTTGTCGTCGCCCTCCGCCGCATTGCGGGACAGGCGCGGCATCACAGCCGTAAGTAGCGTTACGCCGATCACGCCGTAGGGCATCTGCAGTAGCTGCCAGGCCTGCATGTAGATTGTCGGCGCGACCTCCCATGTATCGGAGGCGATGCGGTTGTTGAGCAGCCAGCCGACCTGGGAGATAGCCACGTACACGACGATGGCGATGGCCATGCCGCCGAAGGACTTCAGGCGCTCGTCGATACCCCACAGAGGGCGGAGGTTAATTCCGGCCTTGCGCAGGAAAGGCACCATGATCAGTGCCTGCATGACCACACCCGCAGTGGTGCCCAGGCCCAGCAGCAGTACGTGTGGATCCGTGATGGTCACATTGTCCGTCGGCTGCAGTTTCGTGTCCCGCGGCAGGAACATATACAGTCCCAGCACCGCGAGTGTGACCACGTTGTTCACCACAGGCGCCCACGCGCCGGGTTTGAACACTCCCTTGGTATTGAGGATCGCCATGAACACCGCGAACATCGCGTAGAACATGATCTGCGGCAGCACCAGGTAGGCAAACGCCGTGGACATGCCGACATTCACATGGCCCTCGGAATCCAGACTCATGCGCACCAGCAGTGGTGCACACGCCACGGAGACCAAGGTGATGACAACGGTCAGTGAGAACGTAAGCGTCAAAAGTCTTCGTATGAAGGCCTCGCCGCGATCCGCGTCCTCCTTCTCGGCGCGCACCAGCACTGGCACCACCAGCGAGGTCAACACGGCACCGAGAACCAGCTCGGTCACCAGGTTCGGCAGCGTGTTGGCGGTGTTGAACGCACTGGCCACCGCGCCGCCCAGCGCCGAGGCAATGAATACCGTGCGCAGGAAGCCCGTGATGCGGCTAATCAGCGTTGCAATCGCCATAGAGCCGCCAGCGCGTACGATCTGCTCGTCACTTTGCTTATCGTTCTGATCGCTGGCCTGCCCGTTGCTGTGCCCGCTGCCCTGCTCACCGCTTTCGTTGCCACCGTAGTTGCCGCTGTTGTCGTTACTGTGGTCGCTGCTGTGGTCGCCGCCGCGTGTGGCAGTGCGAAGGCTGGTTTCGCGCTCGGTCGTTGCACTCACCGTGCTGCCTGCGGCCGGGTTGCTATCGCCAACGGCTGCCGCATTGTGGGCACCGGATGCTTGGTCACCAACCATGGCAACATCGCCGTGGCCACTAGCGGAGGTCGGGTTTACCTCTGTGGAGCTTTGTGACGCCCCGTCTCCGCCCGCCGACACATCAGTCTTAGCGCGGTCTTTCTTCGGCGCTAGCGCCGGCGGCTGGGTTGCGCGGAAACGTCCACGTTGCCCAGCCGAGGGGCTAGCTGGTAGGTCTTCCCTCTCTTGCTCAGAAGTCACTACTCCATCTTTATGCACCAGCCGTATATTGCCTAACGGAGAAGTGGGCGTGTCTAGTTTTGTTCGCCCTCTACTGGGCGAGCAACGCGTTCCAGCGGCTTAGGGCTGAGATCTCCTCCGCCCCGTCCGCTGCGGCGATTCCACAAGAACTTGCCCGCCATGCCGATGCCCAGTAGGAGAATGCCGATGATCGCTACGCTACGCGTGGAAAGACCGGGGACGGACTGCACGCGCAGCTCCACAGGATCTGAAATGCGGGTGCCCTCCTGCAGATCCGCAGTTCCGTCCTGTTTCGTCGTCGCCAGCCATAAAGAGAGGTTGACCTGCTGGGATGTGTCCGCGATATCTGTGGTCAGCGACCAAGTGATGGAGCCCTTCGCCGGGATCATCGGCGAGGCCGTGGAATCCACATGAACGGTGACATCCGTGTTGGCGTCAGAACGATAATCAACCTCGGCCATCACAGGCAGGGGCAGTCCGTTGCGCGCAACGACAAGCAACGGTGAGGAATCGGAGGTGCGGGTGAAGACGTTGCCCGGTGGCAGCAGAGAGATCGAACGGCGCAATTGCGTGGTGACCTGCTCCACACGACCTAGCTTGGTGCTGAGTTCCCCACGCTGCACTTCGGCATAGTGGCGTTCACGCTTGCGATAAGTGGTTACGCCACGCAGCAAATCGGCAAACAATGGGCTGGTGAAGCCCTCGCGGGTCAGCGCAATCGCGGAATCGTTCTGCATAAAGAGCGTTAGCTCCCGCAGCTTGCGGGTCGCATCCGTCAGGGTGTCGAGATATGGCGAAGAGTACTCGCCAGGGTCGGTGTATGGCACCGTCGTGGTGCCAGAAGCCACCCGGGCAATGTCGATACCCCGGGGTTGTACGGCCTCCGGCAGCGGCGCGGGACGAGCAGAGCTGTTCTCCAGATGCTGGCTGATCGTCTGTAGGAAGTCGGCTGCTTGGGTCTTATTGACGGACCATGCAGCGGGCGGGACGGCCAAGGTGGGACGCCCGGAGTCGAGTTCCAGATCCAACACAGCCTGAGCCGTGGCGAGACGGGAAGCGGAACTGTCGTCGCTGAGGTTAAAGCGCAGCTCAGGGTTTGAATAAGCCGCAACTTCCGGGTGCTCGCCCAGTGCCTTGAGTACCGTGCCAAGATCCGCGGAATACGTCAGGGCGGTGGCGGTAGCAGAGGTACTCCCACTCTTGAGGGTCGCGCCGGGAAGATTTACAAGGCGGTGGTTCCATGCATTGTCCTCGGTGCTCGGCTGCTGGTGTTCGTTGGGCTGCTGGCCGGGCTGGCCGGACTGGTCGGGCTGGCTGGACTGGTCGGGCTGGTTCGGGTCAGCCGCGGACGTTGCCTCCGGCGGCAACGCCGGGGACTCGACGTTGACGGTATTCTCCGCCACCAGCGCAGTGACATGCCCAGCAGATGGAATAGCCGGTTCGCCTTGCACGGTCTGCTCAAAGCGTCGCGATTCGTCGGACTCCACAGGCTGCGCGCCTTCCGGCGTCTTGCTGATGCCCGCCGCCAGAATCTTCTGCGCCTCCGGGGACACGTAGCCAGCATCGGGAATCACCACGTTCTGCGTCGGCACCACACCCAGGATTCGTTGGATTACCCCGGCACCCATGCCGAGCCCACGCACTCGGAGCCAGTCAGAATCGACCTGCTCCAAAGCGTTAATGTCAGCCCCCGCATAGGGCAATGCCACCGAGCAGTTTCCCTGCACGACTTCCCGCAGGTCAGCAATCCATTTCTTCGCATCTGCATTGCCGGGCATGTGCTGGGCGTTGATGTCTTTGCCGCCTAAAATCTCGTCCCAGGAGTCGCGCAGACGTTTCTGTTCCTCCACCGGGTCGGGTGTGCGCTCGCCCACAAAGTAACCCTCTGCCAGCCGGTTCACGGTATCCAGCAGCTCCGGATCGATCGCAATACACGTCGCTTGCTTGAGCTTCTTCGACTTCGCTTCACGGTAGGCATCCAGCAGGCCACGCAGTCTGCCGCCCTCGGCGACCTCCTTGGCCAGCACGTCCTTTGTGACAAACGCGGGCCGGCGCTTGGGCGCGTCACCCGTCTGTCCGGCCGCCATATACGTAGGCCCGGCCAGCGGATACACGACGGTCACCGGAGAGCTGGGCTGTTCCTCCGTTCTTTTTGACGCCCCCACGCTAAGAGTGGTGCGCGCCACCGCCAGGTATTGCACACCCCCTTCGTTGGCAGCTTCCGGGTTCGTATCCTGACCACTTAGGCTAAACAACAGGGGATAAGCGCCGGGTTCACGAAAAGCGTCTGCGGGAATGCTGAGCGGTTGAGCCGAGGAGGCGTCATCAGAATCAGCGGATCCAGCCTCTCCTGCAGCTTTTCCGACAGGCAACGAGATCTTGATTTCGCGAGTCTCGCCGGGGCTGAGGGTGCCTTCGAGTTGTAAAGGCTGGCTGCTGAGGGAGTATTCGCCCTGGTTAGCGAGCTGTGCGACGCGGACTTCGGCGGCGGTAGCAGCCGTGCGATAGTACAGCGTGAGCGAGAGGTTGCTCAGGGCGTGCGAGCGGTCATTGCGGATGCGCAGGGTGTAGATCTGGTTGGCGGAGCTGCTGGGATTGCTCGACGCACTTGGGTTGGTTTGATCGGCTGGAGCGGTGTCGATACCTGTGATCTCCAGGTTCACGTCCTGTTGCGGGTCTGTCGCACGGGCCAGCGGATTGGCCCAGTAGGTATCGTCGCGAGCCTCGGGGTTCATCGGATCTGGGGCGGTGGTGGGTTGTGACCGGTTCGCGGAGTCCGCTCCTTGGGCTGCAGATTCGACGCCTTGGGCTGAGGTGTGGGTGGCGGGAGCCGAGGTGGCGTCAGAAATAGGGTTCGCAACTGCCGGGGCGACCGGGAGGGCGGAGAGTCCGCAGAGCGCGACAGAAACACCAAACGCCATGCAGGCATGGGGGAATCTAGACATTGCGCTCACCTTTTGCACGATTACATGCTTACTTAAGTACTTCTATTTAGTACTACTAGTTCTAGCAGTCCGACCTTGTCGATTCTTTAGCGTGGCGTGGCACGGCCAGCGTCGGCCTCTGCGCGGGCGAGATCGGCCAGGCTATCGAAAGCCTGCCGGGCAAGGCGACGCTCGTCAGCATACGCAAGGTGTTCGATAAGGCGGTTGACCGGCAACCAGCGAACCTCGGTGACCTCGGGATCCTCGTCATTGAGGTCACCATCGACATAGCGGAGCAGGTGGTGGTGGACGGTTTTGTGGATGCGGATGCCCTCAGACACGAACCAATAGTCGATGGTTCCAAGGTCTGCGATGACCTTGCCGGCGACGCCTGTTTCCTCCCACACTTCGCGTTCGGCGGTGGCGTGCTGGGATTCGTCCGGCTCAATGTGGCCCTTTGGCATGGACCACAGCAACCTGCCCCGGCGATCTAGACGGCCGATCAGAGCTACGTAAATCGAAGAAAAGTCGACGTCGCCGTTGGTCTGCACAGCTTCGGCCAGGCCAGAGAGCACGAGGCCGCCCGCGGAGGTTTCTACGGAAGTCGGCAGGTTGGAGTGCTCGTCGAAGGAATTAGGCCTTGAGTTGTGGCGACGGTTGTTGGACCCGGAGCCACGTCCGCGTCGCGACTGGTTTTTGCCTTTGCCCTTGTTTTTGTTTCTGCTGGGCTGGTTTCTGTTGGGCTGGTTGTTATTTGGCTGGTTGTTATTGGAGCCTTTGCCCTGGTTATTGCGGTTGTTTTGACCTTGGTTTTGGCTTTGGTTTTGGCTTTGGCCGCCGCCGGAGCGTGACCTTCTTCTTGAACGGCGGCGCCGGCGGCGGGGCGTGCCGTTTCCGGTGCTGTCGTTTCCACTCATTCTGATAACGATAGCCGGTTAACTGCACAATGTGGAACTGAATATGTAACCAGCGATGGAGAGGTATCCGCAGGCTGGGTGGTCAACTGTGAGGCCAAATGTCGTTAGAACGGGAATCTGTTATTGACAACCAATGTCGACCTTGCATTAGTGCAGGTCAGAGAGTTGTGAATTTTTGGAGATCCGGATTCCGGCTTTCACATTCCTGATCTAGCGACATCTGGGACTGCTTTGGGGCTGTTGTGGGACTGCTTTGGGACTTGTGAGGTGTGGAAGCTAGGGGCTGGTTGGCTCCGTACCGCGGGCTAGTAGAATCTGGCAGCGTGACAAACCCCGCCCACTCCCCTTCCAGCAAGCGTCCTGTGCAGTCGGGTGCACAGACCGGTTCAGCACAACAGGAACAGCCAGCCCATCAGGCAAAGCTGACACACCGGACATACTCGACACACCCGGCACAACAGGAACAGCCAGCCGATACTGCAGCAAATCAGCGAACCATCGACGGCATGCTGCAGGAGGCCTTCACCTCCCTGCGCGCGCTCGACCGCGACCTGCTGCCACTTACGCAGGCCTTCAACGAGGCCGGGCATAGCCTCTATCTCGTCGGCGGGTCGGTGCGCGACGCCCTGCTGGGGCGCCTCTCCCACGACCTGGACTTCACTACCGACGCCCGGCCGCAGGCAATCGTCGATATCGTCACGCCGCTGGCAGAAACCGTGTGGGACACGGGTATTGAATACGGCACGGTATCTGCACTGGTCAAGGGCCAGATCCTAGAGATCACCACCTTCCGCGCCGACCAGTATGACGGCCAGTCCCGCAACCCCGAAGTATCCTTCGGCGACAGCCTCGACGGAGACCTCATCCGCCGGGACTTCCGTGCCAACGCCATCGCACTGGAGCTTTCCCCCGACGGCAACCACCAGCTCCGCGACCCCCTGAACGGACTCGAAGACCTGCAGGCCGGAGTGCTAGACACCCCGGACAGCCCAGAGATCAGTTTCAACGACGACCCACTGCGCATGCTCCGCGCATGCCGGTTCGTCTCGCAGCTGGAGTTTGGCGTCACCAAACGAGTACAGCAAGCGATGACGGCGATGAGCGAGCAGATAAACCGCATCACCGTCGAGCGTGTGGCTGTGGAACTGAACAAGCTGATGCTTGGGGCCGCGCCGTGGGTGGGCCTGGATCTCATGGTCGAGACTGGGCTGGCTGATCACGTGCTACCGGAACTGCCTGCGTTGAAGCTCACGCAGGACGAGCACCGCCAGCACAAGGACGTCTACTGGCATTCGCTAAAGGTGCTGCGCAACGCCGTGAATCTGGAGGCGGAACGCGGCCTGGAGCCTTCGCTGGAACTGCGCATGGCGGCATTGCTGCATGATATTGGCAAGCCGGATACCAGGGCTTTTACCGAATCCGGGGCGGTGACCTTCCACCAACACGAGGTCGTTGGAGCGCGCATCACCCGGCGTCGCCTGCGGAAGCTCAAGTACTCCAAGCAGCATGTCCAAGACATTGGACAGCTGGTGTTCCTGCACATGCGTTTCCACGGTTACGCAGATAACCAGGGCAAAGGCCAAAACCAAGACGCCCCACGCGGCGCGGGCGAAAAGGATAACAACGAATCCACCTGGACTGACTCGGCGGTGCGCCGTTACGTCAACGACGCAGGCGAACTGCTGCCGCTGCTGCACTTGCTGGTCCGTGCGGACTGCACAACCCGAAACCAGCGGAAAGCCCAGAGGCTGCAGCGCACCTACGATAACTTGGAAAAGCGCATTGAACAGCTGCAGGCACAAGAGGACCTCGCCGCCGTCCGCCCCGACTTGGACGGCAACGAGATCATGCAGATCCTGAACCTCAAACCTGGCCCTGATGTGGGCAAGGCGTGGGCGTACCTGAAGGAGCTGCGGTTGGATCGCGGGCCGATGGATCATGACGACGCCGTCGCCGCACTGCAGGAATGGTGGGCTGCCCAGAATGACTGAGCGCACAATGACTGAGCGCACAATGACTAAGCCCAGAAAGGCAGATCGCAGACGTGAACGCTGACCAGCAAGAACTGAACGCCAACCTGCCGTTCGACGTGCAACCCGGAGACGTTATCTTCCAATCCCCGGCCACCGTCGTGGATCCCGCAGGATACGTCGAATCTATCGACGCAACCGCCGAGGACCTGCAGAAATACATGTCCGTCTTCGGTAATGCGCCGGGGGTGCTGGCCGAACCGGGATTGCCCGGCGCGGATGCACTGCTGGTGTTGGAGGTGCAGGACGATGCTGAAGGTGCTGGCGGCACCATTGTGGCAGTCCAGTTGGGCCTCATGAGTAGCGAAGCCGCCGCCAATCACCTCCCCGCTCTCGCGGACAAGCTCACCAAGCCAAAGGTTTTCTTCATTGGCGGCAACAACGAACCTGTTGTGCTCGCGGTTGGCCTGCTGGATGTGGATCGTTTGGAACTTGACGCCACCACCGCCTCCGCCCCCACGCGTTTCGGAAAGCGCGGCCAATTTCTGCTGGTCAGCACTGCCGAAGAAGCGCCGAGCGTGGATGAACAAGTCGCGGAGGTCGTTGGCCACGTGGACCCCTCCATGCTGCGGGGCTTAAGGCTCTTCCATAGCTATGTGCAGCTGGATATGCAGGACTTGCGTAATTGGGTGGATGCCGGGCTCGTTGGTGTGCAGGCCGCAACCGCCGAGGATGTTTTCACGGAAAGACCTGCGGAGACGTGGCGTCAATTGATGAAGCAGCGCCCCTTCCCCGACAACCTGTTCGTGACATGGGCGAGCCACCCAGAGCGTAATTAAATGGGCGCAGACAACTCGCACCGTAGCGTGCACCGCCGCAACCCGCACCGCGACTGGCGCGCCGGGATCGCCGACGCCTGGCCGGTCGCCTTGGGCATGGTGCCGCTGGGTCTGGCCTTTGGCCTGCTGATTACGCAGGTCGGCTTTGCATGGTGGTGGACGCCGATTTTCTCATTCGTCATCTACGCGGGCTCGATGGAGTTCTTGGCTGTCTCACTGGTCACGGGCGGTGTGGGTCCGCTGAGCGCAGCGTTATACGGATTTTTGGTGAACTTTCGCCATGCCTTCTACGCCCTGAACTACCCCATAGCCCATGTGCGTGGGTGGTTGGCTAAGGCATATGGCATCTATGCACTGACGGACGAGACGTATGCGATCCTCGCAGCCCGGCGCGATGCGCGGTGGTCGACGGCTCGCGTGCTGGCAGTGCAGAGTCTGCTGCAGGTCGGCTGGATCGGCGGTGGCCTGGTTGGAGCCTTGTTTGGAAGCGCCCTTCCCTTCGAGATCCAGGGCATGGAATTTGCGCTGATCGCCCTGTTCACGGTCTTGGTGATTGAAGCTTTCGTGAGCTTCAAGGATCTCTCCCTGCCGATTGTGGCCGTATTGTGTGGCGCCGTGGGCCTGCTGATCTCACCTGACAACATGCTGGTGATTGGCATGAGCCTGTACTTCCTCAGCCTCATCGTGCGTTTCGTGTGCCCGCCCTTGGATCGCGCTTTGCGGCTGAAGGTCGGCGCGGATAACGTCCTGTCCCGGGAGGTCGAGTAGATGGCTGAGCCCGTGCCTACTGTGCAATTGTTAGCCGCCGCTGGACTGCCCGAAGGGGTGCAACTGGGACCCACCCTGGCGGCCCTCGGCGCAATCTTCCTGGTGACCCTTGCCCTGCGCGGTCTGCCTTTCGCCGCCCTCCGTTTCTTCCGCGAGTCTGACCTCGTCACATGGCTTGGCCTGGCAATGCCCGTCGGCGTGATGACTCTCCTCGTCATCTACACCGTCTCCGGCCAGGCCAGCGCGCCGGGCGGACTGACGGCGGTCGGCATCGCCCTGGTTTTCACCGTCGCCTTGCATCTCTGGCGCCGTTCGACAACCTTGTCGATTCTTTTAGGCACGGTGCTGTATCTAGTCCTGGTTAACCTTGTTTTTTGACGCCCCTCCTCCCTCGCCTGCCGCCCCAGCACCGTAGAATAGCGCCCATGCCGACCCCAGAATTTATCGTCGAACTGCGCAAGAAAATCGGCCACGATGAGCTGTGGCTGCCGGGTGTGACGGCCATTGTCATCCGTGACGTCCCGGAGGATGCACCAATATGGGCTGTGCCAGAGGTGCTGCTGGTCAAGCGCGCCGACGACGGGCAGTGGACGCCCGTGACTGGCATTGTTGATCCGCGTGAAGAGCCCCATCTTGCGGCGATCCGCGAGGTGCGGGAGGAAACCGGTCTAAATGTGCAGGTCGATGCGTTGCTGGGCGTGGGGCAAGTTGGGCCGATCGAGTATCCGAACGGGGATGTGACGAGTTATGTGGATACCACCGTGCGCTGCACGGTCATCCCCGACCCCGAGACCGGCGAGTTCAACGACGAACCAGTGGTTGGCGACGGCGAGTCCACCCAGGTTGGCTGGTATTCGATCTCGCAAATGCCTCCGATGCAGCCGCGCTTCCGCCTGGTTGTGGCTGATGCGGTGGCGCAGATGAAGCACCCTGCCGGGTTCCGTCCGCGCATGGGATATGTAAAGCGGCTGCAGAAACCGGAATAGCTATGCCGTGAAGTTCTCCGCTTTACCAGGTGTGCGCGCCGACGGTCTGTCCTCCCTCTGGGAACCGCGTGGCATAGGAACTGGCGCGCATGGAGCAGATCACAAGCTGCACCTGGTGGAAGATCATCAGCGGCAGGATCATCATGCCAAGGCTTGCTCCCCCGAACATCACTGCCGCCATCGGTAGCCCGGAGGCCAGGGACTTCTTGGTGCCAGCGAACTGAATAGCTACCTGGTCTGCATAGTCGAAGCCCAACTTTCGGGAGGTGAAGCTGGTAATCCCGAGCATAACGTGAACCAGCGCGATGGAGCCCACCACCAAGCCAACGATGGTAAGCCAGCTGACGGAGCCCCACACGCCGGAGACAATACCCTCCGAGAAGCTGACGTACACCACCAGGCCGATGGAAATCTGATCCACCTTTTTCGTCGCCTTTGACGCCGCAAACTTGTACACCCACCTGCGCAAGAGTTGGCCAATGGCAAAAGGCAGCAGCAGTTGCACGCCGATGTCCAGAAAAGTGCTGGCGTCAATATGAAAACCTTCCGAAGAAGACATCAGGAACAGCACCAGCAGCGGTGTGAATAGAACACCTAGCAGGCTAGAGACGCTCGCTGCGACGATTGAGGCGGCGACGTGGCCTCGCGCGATGCTGGTGAATGCGACTGAGGACTGAACCGTCGACGGCACCAGGGTACAGAAGAGAATCCCCAGGTAAAGCTCATTTCCGACGATCCCCTTAAGTGGCATCATAGCTACACCGATGAGTGGGAAGACCACGAAAGTGAACGCCATGATCAGCAGGTGCAGTCGCCAATGCAGCAGACCCTTGAGCGCTTCTTGTGGGGAAAGCCGTGCGCCATAGAGGAAGAATAGGAAGGCGATGGCAATCTTCGTCAAGACACTTGCGACATCCGCGGCCTCGCCGCGCACGGGCACAATAACCGCCGCCATGACCGCGATGACGATCAGGACAATGAGGAAGTCTGGCCGGTAATTGATGATGCGCTGCCACAGCGGAAGTTTTTCTGCCATGTGTCTCTATATTATTGACGCCCCTATTCCCGCGAACCGCAAACGTCGAGAAACGTTGCAGGCGCCGGATAGGGGCGGAGTGTGCCAGCTAAATGGGCGTGTGGCTTAGACGATGGCGCGGTCGAGCTCCGCGACAGTCTGCTTGGGGATGAGCGATGCTACAGCCGCAGCGATGCCCAAGATGACCGCGGCGGCGATAAACGCCGTGGTGTAGCCCGCTACGGAGTCCGAGCCTTGGGGAGAGCCGGCGACCTGGAAAACCGGCAGGATGGCGAAGGATACGCCGGCGCCGAGGTTGAAGCCCGCGGAGTTCATGCCGGGCAGGAAGCCCTCGTTATCCTTCGGTGAGTTCACGACACCGAGGTTGTTGATGACAATGTTTCCGACACCCGCGTAGGTGACGCCCAGCAGGATGACGATGATAACCAGAACTGCCAGGGACTTTACGCCGACGAATGCGAGCCCCAGCATCAGCACCGCGCTGGCGATGTTGGCGATGATGATCAGCCGTCCATAGCCCACCCTTGGCGCCCAACGGCCTGCGAAGGGGCCTACTGCCCAGCCGACGAGGGCGTAGGGGGTCAGCAGCCACAGCGAGGCCTTGTCGGCCTCCAGGCCGAAACCTGCATCTGGGTTCTGTGCCAGAGAGATTGCTACACCGTTGACTGCGGCGAACACGCCGGTCATTGTCAGCACGGTAGTGGCCAGCAGCGCCCATGTGTGGCGGCGGGCCAGGTACTTCGGGGCGACCAACGGCTGCGAGTGGCGGCCTTCGTATTTCCAGAAGCCCAGGAATACCGCGGGGCCGATGATCAGCATGGCAATGACGTACAGCCAGTTTGCCTCCCCGGCCTTGCCGGCCTCGTTGACGCCCAGCGTGATGCACAGCACCGAAATCACTAGCAGCGCAGCGCCAGCCCAGTCCATTTTCACATTGTCCGAAGGCTTAGATTCCGGTGCACCGAATGCGACAACGACGGTGGCGATGATGCCAATAATGGCGATGAGCCAGAATACAGAGCGGAAGCCGTAGTTTTCTGCCAGCCAGCCGGCGAGGATAACGTCGATGCCCGCTACGCCACCATTGATGGCTGCCAGCAGACCCATGAGGGTGCCGAGGCGCACCTCTTCCTTCACCTGGCTGCGCAAGATGATGAGGGTCATGGGAATTGTCGGGCCGGCGATGCCCTGCATGGCACGGGCAACCATCAGCACGCCGATATTGGGTGCCAGCGCGGCGATGAGTCCGCCGAGGGACATTACGCCGAGCATGATGACGAGGATTTTGCGGCGGCCGACGATATCCGACAGGCGCGGTAGGAATAGGCCACACATCGCGCCGCCGGTGAAGAACGCGGTTTGGGTGAGGCCGGTGGCGGCTTCATCTGTATTTAGCTCGCGGGCCATAGTCGCTAGCACCGGGGAGAGCATGGAAGCATTGAGCTGGAAAGCGATTGCCGCGGTGATGAGCACAGTCATCAGCAGGCCGATTCCGCCAGGGCGGGAATCTATCGGGTCGGGCGAGACGGCAGTGCCAGTGCCAGTTTTGCCAGTGGTCGCGCCGGGCGCGTCTGCCGGGGCGCGGTCGGCAGAGGACGGATTGGTGGAATTCATGGGCAACCCCCGAGAGTGCTTAAAGATTTCTGCAAAACGTGTAGCTAGCACGTGTAGTTAGCACTGTAATGCATAGTTAGCGCGACGATAAGGTCTGGCCATTGAGGCGCTTGCCACTTATCTAAAGGTAAACAGAGTATTAATAAAGGTCGTCGCGTGAGTGAATATTGTTGGACAAATTGATAAAGAGGTAGTCGATTGAGGACGCGTTGGGGGCGAAATGAAGCCCATAGAATCATCTTGACCAGCAGTTATGTCTGATACCTGGGGGGGTCGCTGGTGCTAGGAAGGGGTTAAGATCCGCAATGTTGTTGAGGCTTTAGGGGCGGAGTAGCTTAACTCACTGTCGGAAAACTACAGGAACCACGCGAGTGGCCTGCGACCAACTTATTCCGATCTCATCGCCATTAATAGCAGTAACTTAATGTTTAAGGGGTCACTGTCGTGACAACGACGCTCATCATCATGGTCATCGTAGTGCTCACCGCACTAGCTTTTGACTTCACCAATGGCTTCCACGACACCGCTAACGCGATGGCTACGTCCATCGCTACCGGTGCCCTGAAGCCCTTCACTGCAGTAGCTATTTCCGCTGCCCTAAACCTGGTCGGTGCGTTCTTGTCCGTCAACGTTGCCGCCACAGTCGCCAAGGGCATCGTCAACCTTGATTCTTATGACTTGGCGAATAGCGGGGATGGCGACGCGCTGCTCCTTGTCGTGTTCACCGGTCTGATCGGTGGCATCTTCTGGAACCTATTTACCTGGCTGCTGGGTCTGCCCTCCAGCTCGTCTCACGCTCTGTTCGGTGGACTCATCGGCGCAGCTTTCGCTGCCCTGGGCACCGGCGGCGTGGCCTGGAGCTCCATCCTGGGCAAGATCATCGTGCCTGCGGTTGCCTCCCCGTTCATCGCTGCAATGGTCTCCGCTGTCGGCACCTTCATGATCTACTGGGTGACAAACACCATTCCGAACAAGGTGAAGAACGAGCACTTCCGCCACGGACAGATCGTCACGGCCTGCCTGGTCTCCCTCGCGCACGGTGCTGGTGACGCGCAGAAGACCATGGGTGTTATCTTCCTGGCGCTGGTTGCAGCCGGCTCCGCCGACGAAGCCGCCCGCATCCCGACCTGGGTCATCATTGCTTGTGCAGTTGCCATCGCAGCCGGCACCCTGTCCGGCGGTTGGCGTGTGATCCGCACCCTGGGTAAGGGGCTGGTCGAGATCGAGTCCCCGCAGGGTATGGCCGCAGAGTCCAGCTCCGCAGCTATCATCCTGACCTCCGCTGCAGGCGGCATGGCACTGTCCACCACTCACGTCTCCACCGGCTCCATCCTGGGTACCGGCCTGGGCCGCAAGGGTGCGAAGGTCCGCTGGGGCGTGGCAATGCGCATGGTCGCTGCATGGCTGATTACCCTGCCGTGTGCCGCGTTTGTTGGCTTCGCGTCCTGGTGGGTCGCCACCGGCGTATCCAAGATGACCAACACCATGGGCGGTGTGATCGTTGACTTCATCCTGCTGATCGCGATGGCTGCAGCGATCGTCATCCGCGCCCGCATGAACCCGGTTGACGCTAACAATGTTAACGACGATTGGGATCCGGACTCCGAGTCTGTCGACTCCTCCATGAAGACCGGTACCACCGCAGCCGCTGCCAAGACCACCGATCGCCAGCCCACTACCGAGCATGATCCAGAGATGGTCGGAGCCGGTTACCCCACCCCTTCTGACACTGTCGCTGAGGTCGTTGCAGACCCCAAGCACCCTGGCCTAGGCAACGACGGCAAGTAGCCACAACACACAGGCACACAAGCCCCACCTTGGCTCGTTGGAGCCAAAGCTAAAAACACAGAAAGTGTGAAGAACAATGACTGCCCCTGAAATCTTCCAGGCCATCATCCGAGTCGCTGCCCTGGCTCTTCTGTTCGGCGCTGGTATTCCTGTTCTGTTCTCCCTTGGCATGCGCTGCATGACTGGTGACCCTATCCGCGACGATAACGGTGTCATCGTTGGAGATACCGAGGCCTCGACGCAGATGAAGGTTCTCGGCTGGACCGTGTACGCGGTACTGGCAGCCGTGATCCTGCTGGGTATCGTCTGGGTGGCGAAGGATTCCCTGAACCACTACTTCGGCTGGAACCTGTTCCCAGGTATGTCTGGCCACCACTAAAAACACCGGGGTTGAGAGCCCCGGCTTCAGACACACGACTATCGCCAAACGGCCTGCGAAGTGATCTACTTCACTTTGCAGGCCGTTTGTATATTTTCTGTCAATATCGCGGAAGATTGTGGACTTTTGGAAATTTGTTGGTAGATTCAACCGTTGTAACAAATGCGGTATCTCCAGAAGAGCCACCGCATTGCGAAGGCACCATTCAAATTCGAAAGTAAAGAGGTGAGCCAAATGATGACCTTCAACGAGATCTTCAGCAAGGTTTCGACAGCATTCACGAGCTCCACCGGGACCGGCCTGGACGTGCTCAATGGCGTTCAGACCGAGGAGCGTATTGCGATGGAGCTGTTCGCGAACGATACGATCCCCGCGACCACCAGCGATATCGCTAACGCCTACCGCACTGTCTTGGGGCATGAGGCCAGCGTAGAAGACCTCCTCGACACGGAGAACTACCTGTTGGCCTTCGGCTGGCTGCGCTAAGAAGCACAGCACCTCCTCACATTCCGCGCCAGCATGTGCAGTGTGAGGACTATGCAAAGTCCGTGTTGCCGATGCGTTGCAGCGCATCGACCAGTAAATCCCAGAACCGATCCGCGTCGACGTCCACCGCAACGCGTGTGTGCAACGGAGCCGTGGTGGCGTCGGAACTAGAAACATCAGAATCATCGGCCGTGCCCAGTGCGGTCGGATCCTGACAACCTTCCTGGCTGCCCCATGTGCGCCGCAGATCCACGACAGTCGCTCCGCGCGTGAACTGGCCCTGCGTCTCTACGTCAATGGGCGCTAGTACAGTGTGTACGACCTGCGGATCCGCGACGGCTGCCACAGCCAGAGGGTCGTGCATCGGCGGGCCTGGGTAGTGCCGCTCCTTCATATAGGCCGCGCCGAAAAACTCCACCAGTTCTGCGATGAAGGTCGCTACATCAGTGCCGACGTTCGTCAGTTGTGCCATCCGCTCGGGGGTGGCCAGCACCTTGTGAGTGACGTCCAGCCCCACCATCGTCACAGGCCAACCCGCGCCGAACACGATCTTCGCGGCCTCCGGGTCCGCCAGGATGTTGAACTCGGCGCTGGCAGTCATGTTGCCCGCGTGGTGCGCTCCGCCCATCAGGGTGACGCCACCTACCCGTTCAACCAGTTCCGGATACATGCGGGCGAACAGGGCGATGTTGGTCAAAGCTCCTGTCGGGACGATGGTGACAGTTCCCGGCTCGTTGTCCCGGATGATGTCCGCAATGAGGTTAACTGCGTGGCGCGGGTCTCGTTCAGCGCCAGGGGCGGGTAGCTGGGGGCCGTCCAGGCCGCTGTCTCCGTGAATTTCCTCCGGGATGATCTGCGGTGCCACCAGCGGCCGGTCGGCTCCGGCGGCGAAGGGAATGCCGGTGATGTTGCCGACTTTCGCCAGTGCCAGCGCATTCTTGGTGACCTTTTCTAACGTCTGGTTACCTGCCACCGTGGTGACTGCCAGCAGGTCGAGATTTGGGTTTCCCCAGGCCAGCAGCATCGCAATGGCGTCGTCGTGGCCAGGATCGCAGTCGAGGATGATCTTTCGTACGGAGTTGGTTGGCACGGTGTTGGTTGGCACAGAGTTAGCTGGCACGGTGTTGGCATTTGCAGTCATTTAAGCATCCCCTAGGCGACGGATTTCGTTTTCAGTGGCGTAGCTTCCAGCGGCTCCGCGCTTCTGCGTGGCCAGTGCCCCGGCTGCCGCTCCCAGCGTGCAGGCATCCACGAGGGTCTCCCCTTGTGCCAGCGCGGCGGCGAGCGTGCCGCAGAAGGCATCACCTGCACCAGTGGTGTCTACGACATGTTCGACGTAGACGGCGGGAATGTGCACCGGTTCGGCGTCCTTTTCCAAGATCAGCGCACCACGCTGCCCCAAAGTAACGACGACGGAGCGGGCCGTGGCCCGCAGGTCTTCGATAAGGTCCTCGACAGGAGTTCCGGGGGCGGCGTCGAGCACGGCGGCGGCCTCGCCTTCGTTCAGGACTAGTGGGTCGGCAGCGGCCAGTAGTTCGGGATCGCGCGTGGTTACCGGCGCGAGGTTCAGCACCAGTCGAGTGTCCGAGTTCGCCACCAACTTCGGCAGTTCCGCACTGTGTTCAGGGGTGAGCTCGCCTTGCGCCAGGACGATCGGCACCGGCCCCTGGCGTCGCAGCTCGTCGACAGTTTCGCGCTGCTGGGCGGGGCTGACCAGCTCGTTTGCGCCGGAAGTGACGATGATGATGTTCTCACCGCTGGGATCGTTCATGATGAATGCGCGCCCCGTCGGCTGCCTACTCGTGACCAAGTAGTCGGTGTTCACACCGTGTTCGCGCAGCTGTTGCAGGGCCAGCTCGCCCTGTGGGTCGTTGCCTACCGCAGACAAAAGAACGGTATTGACGCCCATATGTGCGCACGCTGCCGCCTGATTAGCGCCCTTTCCGCCGAGACCCTCTATGCCGGGTTTTGCAATGGTAGTTTCCCCTGGTAGGGGGAAGTTTTGGACGGTGACGAAGGTATCTACGTTAGTGGTGCCTGATACGACGACGGTGGCGTTGCTGTCTCTCATGGTTCCCCAGAATACTGGAGAATACTGGGTTAGCTGGGGCGGCGGAGCTGCGGCAGCGGACGTGGTGGAGCCGCGGCGACGGGTGCAGTGGTGCTGGGTTGATGGGTGCAGTGGTGCTGGGGCGACGGGCTGAAGTCTGGGTAGTTTTGGGATGCCGATGGCTGGCTGGATGGCCGGCTGGAGGGGTGAATGTCCCAAATTCCACGTCTTAGAATATAACTATTCTATTTTCGCAGGTCAGAGGACCGCCATTTTTAGCTTCAAACCCGCTTCTTTCAATAACTCGTAGATTTGGGACATTGACCCTTTAGGAGCCCCAATGCGGGCAGGATTCGCGGAGAGATAGCGAGGCGAGATAAGGCAGACAGAAACCAAGCCCCCGACGGAGTCGGGGGCTTGGGACTTGAGCCTCAGGGCGAGGCGGTACTGGGCGAGGCCCGTGCTGGGCTAACAGTACTTGGGCTAGGGGGTGCTGGACTAGGCCTGTGCCGGGTTCTGCGCGGAGTCTTGCGCCGAGGCGGCCCGCTGGGCGGCCTCCCAGTCCACGCCGCCGCCTTCGCAGGAGCCATTCAGCGAGCAGCTGCCGCAGGCCTTGCCGCTTGCGCACGCCTCCGCGCTCACCGTGCCGGCCTTGGCGCCGGAGCCCGCAGCCTGACCAGCGCTAATGCCAGCACTCTGGTCTGCGCCAACGCCAGAGTCGTCGGAACAGCAAGCGCCAGCGGAGTCGGAAGCGCCGGCGGCCTCGCTGGAACTGGAGCAGCAGGAGTCCGAGGTGGCGTCACCGCTAGAGCAACAGGAAGAATCGGCGGCCTCGAGCTGAGCGGCACGGGCATCCAGGCGTGCGACGGTGTGGGCGCCCAGAGCAGAGCCGAGGCCGATCAAAAATACGGCACCGATCAGCAACAATGCGAAGACCAACCACATCCAGCCGCTCACCTTCAAGGTGATCAGCGCCGCGCCCAGGAATGCCGCACCCGCGCCCATCCAAGCCGGGCCGACGATTTTGTGTGCGGTAATCCAGAGTTCCTTGGACTTACGCACCTCCGGAACCCGCAGGCCAACCACTGGATTCCCCGGCAGCTTCCCCATTGCTCCCAGCAGCCCCGCGACGAAGAAAGCCAGCCCCACTAATACCAACACGACGGTCAAGACGATCATGGAAAACAGTCTATTACCGCAGGTGGCCAACAAGCCAAACGCAATAACCTGCCCTGTCTGGGCGACCTACTAGACTGTTTAACCATGACGAACGGCAGCACTGCAGACAATTCCTACCGCTATACGCCTGACCTCGCGGCCAAGATCGAGGCCAAGTGGCAGAAGCACTGGGCCGATAACGGCACGTTTAACGCCCCGAACCCCACGGGCGACCTAGCCGAGCCGGGCACGGAGCTGCCGGAGGATCGCAAGTTCATCCAGGACATGTTCCCCTACCCCTCCGGTGTGGGCCTGCACGTTGGCCACCCGCTGGGCTACATTGGCACGGACGTGTTCGCGCGATTCCACCGCATGAAGGGCGCAAATGTCCTGCATACGCTGGGTTATGATGCGTTTGGCCTGCCTGCCGAACAATATGCCGTGCAGACGGGCACCCACCCGCGCACCACCACCATGGCGAATATCTCCAATATGGAACGCCAGCTGGGCCGCCTGGGTCTGGGACACGACAAGCGCCGCAGTTTCGCCACCACGGATACCGACTACTACCGCTGGACTCAGTGGATTTTCCTGCAGATTTACAACTCCTGGTTCGACCCGGAAGCCAAGAACGCCAACGGCACCCTGGGTAAGGCCCGCCCCATCGCCGAGCTGGAAGAGAAGCTGGCCGCTGAGCGTGCCGACTGGGCGGAGCTCAGCGCTGTCGAGAAGCAGGAGATCCTGGATAGCCACCGCTTGGTCTACCGCTCCAACTCCACGGTGAACTGGTGCCCCGGCCTGGGCACAGTGCTGGCCAACGAAGAAGTTACGGCGGAGGGGCGCTCCGAGCGCGGAAACTTCCCGGTCTTCCGCAAAAACCTACAGCAGTGGATGATGCGCATCACCGCGTACTCCGACCGGCTGATCGACGATCTTGAGTACCTCGACTGGCCGGAGAAGGTGAAGTCGATGCAGCGCAACTGGATCGGCTGTTCCCGTGGTGCGGAGGTTACATTTGACTGCCTCGGCCAAGACATTGATGTCTTCACCACCCGCCCGGACACGCTCTTCGGTGCGACGTACATGGTGCTGGCCCCGGAACACGAGCTGGTCGATACCCTCGTCGCGCAGGCTGGTTCTTCTACGGGTAAGGACGCCTACACGGATGTTGACCCACGGTGGACCTATGGGCAGGCGAACCCGACTGCTGCAGTGGAGGCATACCGTGCGGCAATCGCCGCCAAATCCGATCTGGAGCGTCAGGAGAATAAGGAAAAGACGGGCGTTTTCCTGGGCGTTTATGCCACCAATCCAGTCAATGGTGCACAGGTGCCAGTCTTCATCGCGGACTATGTGCTGACGGGTTATGGCACCGGCGCGATCATGGCCGTGCCGGCGCATGACACGCGCGACTTTGAGTTCGCCACCGAGTTCGGGCTGCCAATTGTGCCGGTGCTGTCCGCTGAGGGCGCTGAAGCTGGCTCTGAGGCCGGAGACGGAGCCGAAATGACGGAGGCGTTCACCGAAGACGGTCCGCACATCAACTCCAACAACTCCGATGGCCTGGAGCTCAATGGACTGGGTAAGGCCGAGGCCATCGACAAGGCCATTGAATGGCTGGAAGCCAAGGGCACCGGCAGTGGCAAGATCCAGTACAAGCTGCGGGACTGGCTGTTCGCCCGTCAGCGCTACTGGGGTGAGCCCTTCCCCGTCGTTTATGACGAGAACGGTGTGGCGCACGCCCTGCCGGAGGAGATGCTTCCCGTCGAACTGCCGGAAGTAGAGGACTACAAGCCCGTCAGCTTTGACCCGGAAGACAAGGACTCTGCACCGCAGCCCCCACTGGCCAAGGCTAAGGAGTGGGTTGAGGTCACCCTGGATCTCGGCGACGGCGAGAAAACCTACTACCGGGACACGAACGTCATGCCGCAG
Source organism: Corynebacterium sp. p3-SID1761 (assembly GCF_055862885.1). Lineage (NCBI taxonomy): Bacteria > Bacillati > Actinomycetota > Actinomycetes > Mycobacteriales > Corynebacteriaceae > Corynebacterium > Corynebacterium sp. p3-SID1761. The sequence continues at coordinate 43,113 of NZ_JBSQBJ010000008.1, forward strand.
TGGGCGGGTTCCTCGTGGTACCAGCTGCGCTACATCGACCCGAATAACGACAATGCCCTGGTAGACATCGAAAATGAGCGTTACTGGGTTGGCCCGCGCGAAGGTCGCCCCTCTGGCGGTGTGGATCTGTACGTGGGCGGCGTGGAACACGCCGTGCTGCACCTGCTGTATGCCCGTTTCTGGCACAAGGTGCTCTTTGACCTGGGTGTTGTCTCCAGCTTCGAGCCCTACTACCGCCTGTACAACCAGGGCTATATCCAGGCTTATGCTTACACGGATTCCCGTGGCGTATACGTACCTGCAGAAGAGGTCACCGAGCGCGACGGTAAGTTCTTCTGGGTTCGCACAGCCGATGACGCTGAGGGCGTCGACAAGGAAGAAGAGGTATTCCAGGAATACGGCAAGATGGGCAAGTCTCTGAAGAACGCGGTCTCGCCCGACGAGATCTGCGATGACTACGGTGCGGACATCCTGCGTGTATACGAGATGGCGATGGGCCCACTCGACACGTCGCGGCCGTGGGCGACGAAGGACGTGGTGGGTGCGCAGCGCTTCCTGCAGCGCGCGTGGCGCCTCGCCGTGGATGAGAACACGGGTGAGTGCTCTGTGAGCGATGACGCCCTCACTGATGATGACCTGAAGGCCCTGCACAGGACCGTCCAGGGCGTTCACGAGAACTATGCAGAGCTGCGCGACAACACAGCCGTCGCGAAGCTGATCGAGTACGTGAACTACCTGACGAAGACGTACTCCACGGGACAGACTCCGCGTGCGGCCGTGGAACCACTTGTGCAGATGCTTGCACCAGTGGCACCGCACATTGCCGAGGAGATGTGGGAGGTGCTGGGGCACGCCGATGGCATCACGTACGTTCCCTTCCCGGAGTGGGACGAGAAGTGGCTGGTGGATGACACCATCGAGCTGCCCGTGCAGGTGATGGGCAAGCTACGTGGCCGCATCAACGTGGCAGCGGATGCTTCACGAGAGGACATTGAGGCCGCTGCGCTGGAAGAACCGAACGTGGCCGCGCACATCGAGGGTAAGGCGGTGGCGAAAATCATCGTCGTGCCGGGCAAGATGGTGAACGTCGTCGCAAAGTAGCGCGCGGCGGCGCCTTTTAGAGGTTGTGGTCGAGGATCAGGTAGGCGCCAACTGACGTGATCCAAGCCATGCAGAACGGCATAATGAACCAGATCACCGCTACCCATGGGCGCCAGCGCTGGTGCTTCTTCCACTTGTAATAGGTGATAAAGGCCGAGCCGAACAGGCCGAAAAACGCCAGCGAGGTAGGAACGATGGCGAAGAGCAGCTGGAACGTGCGGCTACACAGCTGAGCGGAGGAATCAGCCTCGCAGTACGGCCCGCCAATGGCCTTCGAGGCCACCCAAATCAAAATGGCGGATAGCGTGGTCGACACAATCACGCCGATGAAGAACCGTATCGCCTGGCGGGTGGACTTATTGTTGCGCTCCAGGCGGAGCAAAGGGTCGGCTTCGTAGTCGAGCTCCGAGGGCGCGCCGGGACGATCAAGGTCGGAGAGCTCACCCGGAAAATCCAGGTCGTTCGCACGAGGATCGGCGTCAGGGCTCGGTTTATCAGCAGGTGAGGGGCTATCGTTCAAACCATCAGTGCTCATAATGCCCTCAAATCTACACGCCGGGTAATGGCTTAAGACTTAGACCGTGCTCAGCAGCACCGGTACCGGACTGTGGCGCAGAATCTGGTTTGTCGACGGGCCGATGAACACGCGGTGGAAACCACCCAATGTGCTGGACCCCATGACCAGCAGATCGCCCTTCTTCCACTTCAGGGCATTGATCGCGCCGGACCAGCCATAGCCGCTACCGACTTCCATCTGCACAGTCAGGTCGCCGTGCCGGTTCAGCGCGCGGTCACGTCCGCGATCCAGCAGTGCCAGCGCCTGCTCGCGCCATTCGACCATCATGTCGGAGTTATCGATAAACTCCGTCTCCGTCGGGTACATCGTTGCCCCGCGTGGGCTAAACGCCACCAGCCGCAGCGGCACATCCCACCGGTGCGCCAGATCGGCGGCGCGACGCAGGGCCTCATGCGACTGATCGGTGTCGATGTAACAGCAATTGACCCTGGTGACGCCACGTTTCGACAACTTCGGCGTCCGCGGAGCCAATAGTAAAGGCAGCGGAGCGTAATGCAGCAAAGCATCCGCCGTCGAGCCGATTCTAAAGCGAGAATGCGGCGCGGCAGGATGGGAGCCCAAGATCATCATGTCGGCGTTGAACTCGGTGGCGGCGTCGATAAGAGCCTTCGTCTCCGAGTGATCGACAGTGACGGAGGAGGGCTCGTCGGCGTCCAGCATAGAATCCGGCAATTTGGCCAGGTCAAGAGCCTTCTGCGCGGCGGAGGAGACTGCCTTTGATTCCTTTTCGATCCACTGTGAGTAGTTATCGAACTCCAGCTCGGGCTGTGCGGTCCAGGAACGCGAAATGACGGTTGCAGTGCGCACTGCCACAGTTTCCGTGCGGCCGAGCCAGGCTGCGACCTGCGCGGCTTCGTCACCGGCAGATTCCGGACGCCACGTAAGGAGCAGGCGGAGGGGATCGTGGGACTTAGGGGTGTTGCTCAAGGAAGTTTGCTCGCTAGCTCCAGCTTCTAGTGCTGGTCGTTGTTCAGCTTTGCCTCTATAGCCTCAGTGTAGCGACGTAGCACCAGTTCGATAACTGGGGTGGCCTTCGCTACTTCCTTGAGTTCTTCATCGCTGAGGCTAGCCAGCATGCTGGAGAGCTGCTCGGCGCGTTCTTCGGAAAGACGACGCAGCTCTTCGCGTCCCTTATCGGTCAGGGTGACGCTGACGCCGCGGCGGTCCGAGGTGTCGCGTACGCGAGTGACCAGGTCCATCGTCTCTAGCTGGTTAACAGCGTTAGAGGCGGTGGGCATCCGGATCGTCTCGGTGGCCGCGATTTTGCTGATGCGCATCGGGCCGTTTTCCTCGAGGATCATGAGGATGGAAAGTTGCGCCATACTGATGTGCGAGTTCTCTGTCTGGCGGAAGTACAGCAGGTACAGCCGCGTCAGAGGGAGACGCAATTCTTTGGCGATTTCTAAGGGTGTGGAAGCCATAGGTACTAAAATACAACAGTTTTGGTTGTAAATGCACAAGCGGGGCGCTGGACACGGAGGTTTTGCCCCCATCTGAAAGCGGTGAATAGCGGTGACGTTCGCTGTTGCGGAGCTGTGCATCGAAACGAACTACCCCACCGCCTTGGGTGGGGTACAGGGGTACAGGGGCGCAGGGTGCACAGGGTTGTTGCGCCGGGACAAGGTAAAGGTGCTATGCCCCGTTAATGAACTCTTCCAGCTGCGCGCGGGCGACATCGTCCGGCAGCTGCACGGGCGGAGACTTCATTAGGTAGCTAGAGGCAGCGTCGACCGGGCCGGCCACTCCCCTATCCAGCGCGATCTTGGCGGCGCGCACAGCGTCGATGATGATGCCCGCGGAGTTCGGGGAGTCCCAGACCTCCAGTTTGTACTCCAGGTTCAGTGGAACTTCGCCGAATGCGGAGCCCTCGAGGCGGACATAAGCCCACTTGCGATCGTCCAGCCACTCCACGTAGTCCGAGGGGCCGATGTGGACGTTCCGGTCGTTTACCTTGCCGGCCAGCGGGCCTTCCTGCAGGTTGGACGTGACGGCCTGGGTCTTGGAGATCTTCTTGGACTCCAGGCGATCACGATCCAGCATGTTCTTAAAGTCCATGTTGCCGCCGACGTTCAGCTGCATGGTGCGCTCCAGGCGCACGCCGCGCTCCTCGAACAAACGAGCCAGCACACGGTGGGTGATAGTAGCGCCGACCTGGGACTTGATGTCGTCGCCAACGATCGGCAGGCCAGCGGCGCGGAACTTCTCCGCCCACTCCGGATCGGAGGCGATAAAGACCGGCAGGGCGTTCACGAAGGCACAGCCTGCGTCGATGGCGCACTGTGCGTAGAAGCGGTCGGCCTCTTCAGAACCGACCGGCAGGTAGCTGACCAGCACGTCCACGTTCGCGTCCCGCAGAGCCTGCGGCACGTCGACGGGTTCTTCCTCGGATTCGGTGATGCTCTCCTGGTAGTGGCGGCCGAGGCCATCAAAGGTGTGGCCACGCTGGACGGTCACGCCGATGTGCGGGACATCGGCGATCTTGATGGTGCAGTTCATGCCTGCGTAGATCGCCTCGGATACGTCTTTGCCAACCTTGTCCGCGTCTACGTCGAAGGCAGCGGTCACGCGCACGTCGCCCACCGAGTAGGGGCCGAACTTGGTGTGCATGAGACCTGGGACGTCCTGGGACGCATCGGCGTCAGAATAAAGGTGGATTCCCTGAATCAGCGAGGTCGCGCAGTTACCGAGCCCCACGATAGCGATGTTGCAAGTATTCGTAGTCATGCGGACAACCGTAGGGCGAGAGCCGCGGAAAACTGCTCTTCATCGGCAGGTTAACCGATCAAGCTAGCCCGGTTTATCGATCAAGCTACGGGGAGAAGGGGTTGCCCGGAGCGTGTTTACAATATGGGTGTGTCGATTTCGCGAAGGGTTATTGATAGGTCACTCGATCGCCGTCGCGCCCTATCCGAGGTGCGTGCGGTCGAGCGCTTTATTGGTGACGCCACCCCGCGGCTCCTATCCTCGGCGGAGGTTCTAGGACGGGCAGTTGATCGCCCGTGTCCGGTGTGTGGAAAGCCTTATTTAAAGGAAACGCAGTGGATTCACGGCACTGTATTAGGTGAAAAGTCGGGTACAGCGCGTAGTGTAAGAGAGATCAATGGTGTGATTGAGACACTCGTGGATAAACAGCAGAATGCTGAGTTTTCGATACACACCGTTGAAGTGTGCATGAAGTGTAGATGGAATCACTTGATCCGAGAAGAGCTGATCGGAATCACGATCGATAATCAGGAGACTCGTCTAGTTGAGTAGCGACAAGCCGTCCAAGAACCCTTACTCCCGCGGTGGTGCCGGTAATTCCGGTAGTGGCCGCTCCAGCAACGGCCGGAGTGGACAGCGGAAGCCGGGGCAACCGGGCAAGCCGGGGCAGCGCCGTGCCGGGCAGGGGCAGCCAGGTAAGTCTGGACAGCCAGGCCGGTTGAACCAGCACCGGGCCGCTAAGGGCGGCAAGCCGGGTTCCCGCAAAGCTGCACAAGGCGGTGCGCCTGGTCAGCGCCGCGCCGGACAGGGCCAGCCAAGTCGGTCGGGTCAGCCGGGTAGGCCTGGTAGACCGGGTCAGCGGCGTGCCGGACAGGGCCAGCCAGGTAAGTCTGGACAGCACCGGGTCGGGCAGAGAAGCAGGGTCAGCCAGGCAGGCCAGCCGGGTAGGCCGGGCGCGCGTAAGCCGGGGCAGAATCGCAGTGCACAGCCGGGCAAGCGTCGAGCTGCTGCTGGCGCGGTGGCGTCACAAAACAAGAGGCCCCAAAAGAACGGTCCGCAAAGAAACGGACTGAAGAAGAATGGTCCGCAGACTCGGATGAAGAAGGATGGGAGCCGCTCCGTGGGCGAAGGAAAGCTAAAGGCAAGAACACGTAAGAAGCGCAGTTGGCGCGACAAGCGAACCCTGCGCAACTTTTTTGCAGGGTTGGCTGCCGTGATGGCGGTCATGATTATCGTGCCGCTGGTGGCCTTCTTTACGGCCTATTCGGTGACGAAGGTGCCAGAGCCGGAAGAGCTGGTGAACAACCAGATCTCCTACATCATGGCGAGTGATAACAACACTGAGCTGGCGCGCATCGTGCCGCCGGAGGGCAACCGCCAGAACGTGAAACTGGACGAAGTGCCAATGGCAGTGCGCCAGGCCGTTCTAGCTGCTGAGGACCGCGAGTTCTACAGCAACCCTGGTTTCTCAGTTTCCGGCTTTGCCCGTGCAGCTGTCGGCCAGGTGCTGGGCCGCGATGGCGCAGGTGGCGGTTCGACGATCACCCAGCAGTATGTGAAGAACGCGCTGGTGGGTGACGAGTTCAGCTTGAGCCGAAAGGCGAAGGAGCTGGTGATTTCCGCAAAGATGGCTCGCGAATGGTCGAAGGACGAGATCCTCGAGGCCTACCTGAACACCATTTACTTCGGGCGCAATGCCTATGGCATTAGCGCAGCGGCGCATGCTTACTTTGATAAGGACGTCAAGGAGCTCAGCCCGGAGGAAGGCGCGGTGCTGGCTGCAACTATTCAGGCACCTTCTGGACTGGATCCATGGACGAACCGTGAACGCGCCGAATCGCGCTGGAACTATGTGCTCGACGGCATGGTGGGCATTGGTGCGATGAAGGAGGCCGACCGTAAGAACGCCGTTTACCCGAAGGTAAAGGATCCGGCGGAGACCGCCGAGAGCACTCAGGCCGCGGGTACCAACGGGCTGATCAAGACGAAGGTTATTGAAGAGCTTGAGCAGGCCGGCATCACCGAGGAGCAGGTGAACACGGGTGGTCTGAAGATCACCACCACCATCGACCCGAAGATGCAAGCCGAAGCAGTGGATGAAATCCACAAGAAGATGGAAGGCCAACAGAAGGGCCTACGCACCGCCGTTGTTTCGGTGGATCCGAAGACCGGTGGAGTGCGCTCCTGGTACGGCGGCGATGACCCAGTCGGTTTCGACTTCGCCGGTGCAGGTCTACAGACTGGTTCGACGTTTAAGATCTTCACGCTGGCCGCATACCTCGACCAGGGCGGCAGCATCTACGACCAATTCGACTCCTCCCCTGTCATGACCGGTGATGCGCAGGTGACAAACGTTGGTGGCGCCAGCTGTGGCACCTGTTCCATCGCCGAGGCGCTAAAGCAGTCGCTGAATACCAGCTTCATCCGTCTGACGCAATCGCTGAAGGGCGGCCCGCAAGATGTGGCCGATATGGCGCACCGCCTGGGCGTGGCAGAGGAGCTACCGGGCGTGGGCAAGACGCTCCAGGAGAAGAACGGCAAGCCCGCCGATGGCATTACCCTGGGCATGTACCAGTCCAGCCCGCTGGATATGGCCACCGCCCTGGCGACCATGACCAACGGCGGCGTCTACCACCGTCCGCACTTTGTACAGAAGGTGGAGAACTCCAACGGTGATGTCCTGCTGGATAACACTAAAGACGACGGCGACCGCGTAGTCTCCGAGGAAGTTGCCAACGGAGTGATCCAGGCGATGCAGCCCATCGCCGCCTACTCCAATGGCAACGTGCTGGCCGGTGGTCGCCCATCTGCAGCCAAGACTGGTACCGCGCAGCTGGGTGACACGGGCGAGAACAAGGATGCCTGGATGCTGGGCTCCACCCCGCAGCTCTCCACCGCAGTGTGGGTTGGTACTGCCGACGGCAAGCCAATTCACAACAGCTACGGCGGCATTATGTACGGTTCCGGCTTGCCCGCCCAGATTTGGAAGGGTGTGCTGGATCGCCAGCTGGCAGATTCCGAGATCGAGCAGTTTGGTACCGGAGCAGCTGCCTCGTCAGGCAGCTCCGGTGCCTACAGCGGTGGCGGTGGCGCTGACACTGGCGCTGACGCTGGCGCTGGCGCGGCCGCTGGGGCCGGAACCGAGGGCGAAGCACAGACGGAGCCAGAATCCCCTGCACCAGCCGCACCCCCTTCCCCCCAGTCGCCGCAGCCGGCACCGCGCCAACCCGCCCCGCGGGGCGGTAACCCGCCGGCGAACAACGATCTACAAGACCTGATCGATGGATTCCTCAACCAATAGAAAAATGACCGCCGAGCAGCGAGTACTGCCCTCCCGCACCGAGCCGATGGCGCAGGGCTTCATCCGCTTCATCGGCGGACCACCCGGCGCCCATGCCCTCATCGGGCGGGCCCGGTGGTGGACTCCCCTACGCGTACTTCTGGCCACCGCCGCCACCTTCCTGGCATTTGGATGGCTACAGAAGGCCCAGTGCCTCCGCACAGCTTTTGACTCTGAGGGGCTCCCCTATATCGACTGGTCCGGGAAGCGCCAATTCACCTCCGCCTGCTACTCCGACACGATTTCGCTATTCGGCAGTCACGGGCTGGATACACTCGACTTCCCCTATTTAACTTCTTTTACTGACGGTGACGGCGCCACCAGGTACATGGAATACCCGGTGCTTACCGGTCTGTACCAGTGGCTCGTGGCGGTTATCGCCCAGCCGGTAGGCGTGGTGTGGGACTTCCTCCCCTTGCCGACGGCTGATTCTGCAGCGATCTACTTCGGCGTTAACGCATTCTTCCTAGGCCTCTTTTGGATGGTCGCGACCGGTCTCATGACGAAGCTGACCGGCAACCGGGTATGGGATACCCTGCTGATGGCCGCCTCTCCCCTGGTCATCGTCCACGCATTCACGAACTTCGACTTGCTGGCCTGTGCCGCCGCTGTCGCTATCTTTAGCTTCTGGGCCAACCGCCGCCCCGGCTGGGCGGGTGTGGCTACCGGCGTGGGCGTGGCTCTAAAGCTGTGGCCTGCCTTCATCGGCGGAGCGTTGATCCTGCTCTGCCTGCGCCAGCGCACCTGGGGTCCATTGGCCAAGCTAGTCGGAGGAACCCTTGGCAGTTGGATCGCTGTGAACCTGCCGATCATCCTCCTCGCGCCGACAGGCTGGTCTGAGTTCTTCCGACTGAACTCTGAACGCGGCTGGGAAGGCTCGACCATCTATGCCGTCATTGCACACATCATGGGTAATGACGCCTGGAACGGCGTGTCTCCCTCGAAGTCCGTTGAAGGCGCTGATGCTCTGAACCTGCTGACCGGCGTACTGCTTCTCCTCGTGTTGCTAGCACTGGCATGGCTAGTCATTTTCGCCGCGCCGCGAACCCCGCGAGTAGTTCAGGTGGCGTTCCTGGCCACCTTGGCCTTCATGATTACTAATAAAGTGTGGAGCCCCCAGTACTCCATCTGGCTCGTGCCGTTGCTGGTGCTGGCACTCCCCCGCTGGCGACTCGTCTTTGGCTGGGCGGCTCTGGAGGCCGTCTACTGGTACCTGCGCATGTGGCAGTTCCTACCCTCCAACCAAGCAGCACCCAATTGGCTGGTCGATAGCGTGACCGTGCTGCGACTGGCGCTGCTGGTGTACATGGCGGTGCTGGTGATCCGACAGATCATGGGACGGATCCCCGATCCGGTACGCGATGCACACGCTGGCCGTGATCCATTGGCCGGTGTACTCGACGATGGTGGCGACGGAGAAGTGGGCGTCACAAAGAAAAAAGTGGGTGCTACGAAGAAAGAGAGCAACGATGGATAACACGACCATATTGATCACCATGGCGAGCGTATTCACGGGATTTCTGTTTTTCGGTGGCAGCTTCGCCAGCTTTATGTACGGCAAGTCGAAGAAGCAGGTGTGGACGTTGTTCTGCATCGCCATCGTGTTCTTGACAATTGTGCCGGTGAGCTTGGCGGTATTCGTCGCGGCGTAATGGTCGGCGATAAGGGTCAGTAGCGCGGGGACGGGAAGCAAGGGGTTAGTAGCGCGGGGACAGTTGCGCGGGGTCAGGTCGCGCGACGGGGCATTTCTTAAATCGGGGGGCACCAGGTAGGCTGGGAACGTTGCTGACGCAACGACCCTCCTGCCATGCCCAAAAGGGGTATGGCCGAAACACTAGACCATAGGAGGTGATGAGGTCCGTGCGTCAATACGAGATGATGATCATCATCGACCCTTCCCAGGATGAACGCACCGTTGCCCCGTCGCTGGACAAGTACTTGGATATTGTCCGCAAGGAAAACGGTACCGTGGAAAAGGTTGATATCTGGGGCAAGCGTCGCCTCGAGTACCCGATCAACAAGAAGGACGAGGGCATCTACGTAGTTCTCGACCTGAAGTGTGAGTCGGCTACCGTGCTGGAAATCGACCGCCTGCTCAACATCAACGACCAGATTCTGCGCACCAAGGTGCTGCGGAAGGACCAGTAGCTACAATCGCCATTGAGGCGAGCTACAGGCTCCGAACGGACTGTACCTACACCTAAACAGACCTGAACAGGGTTCTAACGGGGCTCGAACAGGACTAAACACTGCTCAACCGCCCTTCACCACACAACGTTAGGAAAGAAACATGGCACAGGGAGACACCCAGATCACTGTGGTCGGCAACATCGTTGCGGATCCGGAATTGCGCTACACGCCCAACGGGGCTGCAGTTGCAAACTTCCGCGTGGCTTCCACACCTCGTCGCTACGACCAGCAAGCTGGTCAATTCGTCGACGGTGAGCCGCTGTTTTTGACCTGCAACGTGTGGCGTCAACCTGCCGAGAACGTGGCCAACAGCCTGAGCAAGGGTGACCGCGTGATCGTGACTGGCCGTCTGCGCCAGCGCTCCTACGACGATCGCAATGGCGAGCGCCGTACTGTCTTCGAGATTGAGGTCGAAGAGGTAGGCCCGTCGCTGCGCTTCGCAACTGCGGACATTAATAAGTCGTTCCGTGGAGGCGGCCAGGGTGGCCAAGGTCAGGGCAACGGTGGAAACGGTGGCTTTGGTGGCGGCAATGCTGGCGGCCAGGGTGGCTTTGGTGGCGGCAATGCCGGCGGCCAGGGTCAAGGTAATCGGGGACAGAACAACCAGGGCTTCGGTGGCCGCAACGCTGCCATGGACGATGACCCGTGGAACTCTGCACCACAGTCCGGATTTGGTGATGGCGACGACGAACCGCCATTCTGATCGGTTGGCTTAAAAGTCGCTGGTCAGCGTTAAATTTTTTGAACATAATTGGTCGAACCAAAGCACAACGAAAGGCTGGATCATGAAGCTGATCCTCACCGCCAACGTTGACAACCTCGGTGTCCCCGGCGACATCGTAGAGGTCAAGGCTGGCTACGGACGTAACTACCTGCTTCCGCGCGGCTATGCAATCGTTGCAACCCGCGGTGCTGAGAAGCAGATCGAAGGAATTAAGCGCGCGCAGGAAGCTCGACAGATTCGCGACCTGGATCACGCACGCGAGGTTAAGGAAGAGCTGGAGAACCTGTCTGGCGTGACCATCTCGGTTCGCACTGCAGAATCCGGCAAGATGTTCGGCTCTGTCACCGCAGACAACATTGTTGATGCAGTGAAGAAGGCCAACGGTCGTTCCCTGGACAAGCACAGCATCAAGCTGCGCAAGGGCGATGTTAAGGCAACCGGCGTTTACTCTGTGGACGTTCAGCTGCACGAAGGCATCGTTGCATCCCTGAGCTTCGAGGTTGTTTCCGCGTAAGTTCGCAACTGTCCGGTTTCGCCGTTTTCCGGTGACCGGCAGGTCATGGCATTCCTGCGAGCCCTTTTGCCCGTGCCTAGACAACACGGGTGGCTGATTTTTCGGCGGCTCGGTCGGATTTTAATGCCCTGAACTGCGATGATGCGCCAATAACTAGAACGCACCAGAAGAAAACTTTTCTAACTTAGACAACAGCAGGTTAAGGCCCCACGCACCTACGCGTGGGGTCTTTTCCGTTACCGGGGTGCAGGTTGGGGCTTTTGGACGCCACGGCGAACCTTGCCCGGAATGTCGTTAGGTCGGGAATGTGGGGCCGGTTTGGTGCCTGGAGGGGCTCCGGCGGGCCAGGAATGTCGTTAGATCGGGAATGTGGCGGGCGGCTGAAAAGTTTAGAAAATTCTTCAGCGCTGTGACCTGTGGGTTTGCATTAATGAAAACAATTGCGGTTAATGGATTCCCGTTCCAGCGACATTTTCCGTTCTGAAGCACACAAACTCGCCCGCGCTGGGGTTAGGGAAGGACCTCTGATGCTACGGAGAAGGACCACCGCCGAAGCTGTTGGCCGCATACCAGGGCTACCACTGCCGGAGCCGGTGTCCGCAACCAGGGCCACCACAGCCAGAGCTATTGTCGCAGCTCAGCGGCACCGCCGCCGCCCTCTCCAGCCGCCAGCGGCGCCGCAGCCTTCAAAGCCTCCACGCCAAATGCCATGTCATGCTTGTTGTCCGCGCCCGTGTAGGTGCGCCGCTCCTTGATGTAATCCTGCTCCATCCGCCACGGATCCCCAGCACCCTGACGCGGCAGAGTCGCCACGCTCCGCTGAATATAACCGCTGGACATCTCCAAAAGCGGCAGGTCAGCGGCCTCTCCGGCGGGCAGCAGCGGGCAAGCCCACTGCTCGCCCCGCGCTTCCATGTCCTTCCACAGCTGCACCAAATAGCGCGAAGTCATATCCGCGCGCAGCGTCCACGACTGGTTCAAATACCCAATGGTGTACGAGAAATTCGGCAGGCGATTGGCCATCATGGCACGATAAGCCACCAGAGATTCGGTCGGTACGGGAGTGCCGTCCACGGAGAAGTTGGCGTCACCAAAGGCCAAAAGCTGCAGCCCCGTGGCGATCACCAAAACATCGGCCTCGATGTACCCGCCGGAGCGCAACCGCACCCCACCTGCGTCAACGCGGTCGATATGGTCAGTGACGACTCGCGCCCCACCCCGCACGGCCTTAAAGAAGTCGCCGCCGGGGGACTTGCAGACGCGCTGATCCCACGGCCCATACGGGGGAGTGAAGTTCCGGCGCACCTCGTCAGCGGGCAGGTACAGACGATTCCAGCCCCGGAACACCAACTTCGCGATGCTGGGGAATGTCTGGCATAGGTGGTACTGCGCCATGTCGCGCCCAATATGCAGGCTGCGGGCCAAACGATGGCCGAATGTGCCCGGCTGTGTGCTGAGACCCAGGCCGACGAGGGAGCTGATCGTGTCCGTCTCCGGCAGCGGGGCAATGTACGTGGGAGTTCGCTGCAGCATCGTGACGTCCGCGCCCATCGAATGCAGCGCCGGAACCAGCGTAATTGCCGTGGCTCCGGAGCCAATTACGGTAACCTTCTTTCCGCGCACGTCGAGGTCGCGGGGCCATTGTTGTGGGTGTAGGGCGGTGCCTTGGAAGGTATCGACGCCCTCAATTTGCGCGGTAAAGCCCTCCGAATGGCGGTAGTATCCGGTGGCGAAGTGGAGGCGGCGCGTCCACGTGGTGAGGGTGGGCTGCGCGAGGCCGGAGTCGTCGGTGCCTTCGGAGTTTGCGTGGCCTGTGCGACCGAGGCGCATGGTAACCTCCCACAGCCCGCGGTCGGTGTGGAAGTTTACGGATTCGACCCAGGTGGATAGCTGTAGGCGGTCGAGCATGCCGATTTCGGCGGCGGCTTCGTGGCAGTAGTCGCGGATTTGCTTGCCGGAGCCGAGCGTGCCCTTGTGTGGCCATTTCTTGAAGGGGAGGGAGAACGTGGCCATGTCGGAATCTGAACGGATTCCGGGGTATTGGAAGGTGGCCCAAGTGCCGCCGACGTCGTAGTTGGAATCGACGGCTGCCCAGTTCCAGGAAGGGAAGTTTTTGGAGACGTGGTAGGCGATGTCGATGCCAGAGAGGCCTGCGCCGACGATAAGGAGGTCGAGGGGGTGTTCGGCACCAGCGTTTGCGAGGGCGGGCAGGGGAGTGGTCGCGGTGGAGGTTGGGTCGGCTGTGGAGTGGTCGGGCGTTGCGTTCATGGGGAACAGGCTAGTTCACGATGGCGACGTCTCGTGGGAGAACCAATATTTTGCTTCCACTTAGCAAACTGAAAATTAGGCAATGTCTGAGGAGGGGATAAGGGCTGTGCAAAACTCCGCGCCGAAGGTGAATAATACGTGAATATTTTGAACTTTCAGGCGACCTGGGCGTTTACAGAAGGGCAATCGCCTGGCCTGCAGGTTTGTTTATCCCCAAGTTATCCACCGATGAAAAAAGAGGTTTTCACACCAGTCACACGCCCCTGACCTGCGATAATAGAAGAAAGTGCAGGTGAGAGCGTTGACTGTCCACAGGTTATCCACAACCCGTCCTGGGCTATTGGAAGTTATGCACATTTCCTCCACAGGTATATTCACAGCGCCTGTGGATAACTTGATTTGCAATGCCCTCACAAGTTGTTCTCGCACGGGGTGGGTGAGCACAAAAAGCGGGCACAGGGCGGGGTTCGAGGTTGTCCGGTGCTGCCACTAAAGTGGTCGACATGAGCGAGAATGCAGGCATGAACTTCGACGACGGCGCCCCGCTGCCCGACGAGCCGTTTGATGACTTCGGCGGATCCCAGGATTTCGTCGGCGGCCGTGACTTCGGCAGTGGCCGCGGTGGGCGTCGCGGAGGTTCGGGCACCCAGCAGATCGTCCGCGAGATGCCGCAGAACCCGGAGGCTGAGCAGGGTGTGCTCGGCGGCATGATGCTCAACAAGGACGCGATCGCGGATGTCGTAGAAGTCCTTGTCGGCGATGACTTCTATGTGCCGAAGCACAAGACTATTTTTGACGCCATACTTCAGCTCTACGGCGAGGGTAAGGAAGTCGACCCAGTCATCCTTGGCGGGCGCTTGGACCGCGACGGCGTGCTGGGTTTCATCGGTGGTGCGGGATACCTGCATAGCATCATCCAAAAGACTCCGACCTCCGCAAACGTGGGCTACTACGCCTCGATTGTGCGAGAGAAGGCCACGTTGCGTCGCCTGGTGCAGGCCGGTACCACGATTGTGCAGCTGGGCTATGCGGGCACCGAGGGTGCAGATGTAGACAACGTGGTGGACCGCGCACAGCAGGAGATGTTCGCCATCACCAACGATGCCGCGAAGGAGGACTATGAGGTCTTCGCGGAGTTGGTCGCATCGACGGTGGGGGAGATCGAGCAGCTGGAAAGCCAAGATGGCATCGAAATGGGTATCCCCACCGGCTTTAAGGATCTTGACGATCTAACCAATGGCTTGCGCGGTGGACAGATGGTGATTGTGGCGGCGCGTCCCGGTGTGGGTAAATCTACGCTGGCGCTGGACTTCATGCGGTCTGCCTCCATTGAGCATGGCAAGGCATCGGCGCTATTCAGCTTGGAAATGAGCAAGTCGGAGGTGATGATGCGCATCTTTTCCGCAGAGGCGGAGGTGCGCCTGGCCTCCATGCGCGGCGGTAAGTTGACTGACGATGATTGGGATCGGCTGACGGTGCGCATCGGTGAGATTGAAGATGCGCCGATTTACATCGACGATTCGCCGAACCTGACGATGATGGAGATCCGCTCCAAGGCCCGCCGCTTGAAGCAACAAGTGGATCTGCAGTTGATTGTGGTGGACTACCTACAGCTGATGTCCTCCGGTAAGCGTGTGGAATCCCGCCAGCAAGAGGTCTCGGAGTTCTCGCGTCAGCTCAAACTTCTGGCCAAGGAAGTCAACGTGCCCGTGATCGCGATTTCGCAGCTGAACCGTGGTGTGGAGTCGCGTGGTGACGATGCCCTCCCGCGTGTTTCTGACCTGCGTGAATCGGGTTCGCTGGAGCAGGATGCCGACATGGTTATGCTGATCAACCGCCCTGATTCTCAGAACCCCGACCATGAGCGTGCGGGTGAGGCGGACATTATCTTGGCTAAGCATCGTGGCGGTCCGATCGGCACCGTGACTGTTGCCAACCAGCTGCAATTTTCTAAGTTCTCCGACATGGCCCGCGATATCTCCCCCATGCCTTAGTGTCGGAACCTAGGAGCCTAGTGCCTAGGGTTACCCGTTTAGTTTCGCCAGAATTTCGTAGAACTGCTCAATCTCGGCGTCGCTGAGCTGGTCGAAGACCAGCTCCCGCACCTTTGCCACGTGGCCGGGGGCGGCGGTGGTTATCGCCTCGAGGCCTGCGGGTTCCAGGACTACGTAGGCCCCGCGACCGTCGGCGTCACAAGTTGTACGGCGCACAAGACCGCGTTTAGACATGCGCGTGATCTGGTGCGAAAGGCGCGAACGGCTCCATTGCATCATGTTTGCCAGTGCGACGATTCGCTGCTGGTGGTCCGGTGCTTCCGAAAGGTGAACCAGGACCTCGTAGTCCGCCAGAGATAGGGACGTTTCCGCCGACAGCTGCTGCGCTAGTTCGGCATTGATGTGGATGTGGGCATTGATCCACGCTCGCCACACCTGTTGTTCGCGACTGTTTAGCCACTTTGTCCCCTTGTTCGCATCGTTGTGTAGCGGGGGAGAGGTGTCTTCTTGTGTCATGTGCACCAGTATCGCATATCGGTCAAAATAGTTGACACATCAACTAACTGGGCGTAGCTTTGAGGCCAGCGCATCAAAAGAAGTAATCAACTGACACACCAACTGAAAGGTTCAACATGACCAACGTCAACAACTACTCCGGCAACTTCCAGATCGACGCAGCGCACTCCGAGATTGGTTTCGTCGCCCGCCACGCCATGGTTACCAAGGTTCGTGGCGCATTCACCGACTTCGAGGGCACCGCAACCACCGGCGAGAAGCTGGAAGGCGCAAAGATCGAGGTCAAGATCGACGTCAACAGCGTCGATACCCGCAACGCCGACCGCGACGCTCACCTGACCACCGGTGATTTCTTCGACACGGAGAAGTACCCGCACATCACCTTCACCTCCACGGACATTACCGCTGCTGGCGAATCCACCCTCCGCGTTACCGGCGACCTGACCATTAAGGATGTGACAAAGCCCGTCACCATCGACTTCGATTTCACCGGTGAGGTACAGGATCCATGGGGCCAGACCCGCGTCGGCTTCGAGGGTTCCACCAGCATTAACCGCCGTGACTTTGGCCTGGAGTGGAACACCGCTCTTGATGGTGGCGGCGTGCTTGTTTCCGAAAAGATCACGCTGAACTTCGACATCTCCGCCGTCAAGCAGAGCTAACCTGATCGGCCGTTGTGGCCGCCCAACTCGACTGGTCGCGCTGCCAGCTGGGTAATATTGCACTTATGAATCGCCTCCCGCCCGTCGCCCTGGTTTTCCTCGGCGGCGCGCTGGGGGCGATTATTCGTTGGACGCTGACCGTCTGGATTCCCGCCCTCGGCGACCCCACACGCGTGCTCGGCGCAGCCACGCCGCTGAACATCATTGGAGGGATCCCTCTAGGAGACATCGCATTGCTGGT
This sequence comes from Corynebacterium sp. p3-SID1761, assembly GCF_055862885.1. Lineage (NCBI taxonomy): Bacteria > Bacillati > Actinomycetota > Actinomycetes > Mycobacteriales > Corynebacteriaceae > Corynebacterium > Corynebacterium sp. p3-SID1761. The sequence goes on from NZ_JBSQBJ010000008.1 coordinate 59,943, forward strand.
GGTCAACGTCCTGGGGGCGCTCCTTTTAGGGCTCTTAGTCGGGATGATCCCGGATTCTGCCCACCCACGTCGCACGTTTTGGGGTACGGGAGTGCTCGGCGGTTTTACGTCGTTTAGCTCGCTTGCTGCGGCTGTTGACGCCACCACCGATTCAGCTTCTACCATCCTCATCGGGGGAACCTACGGCGTGTTTACGCTGGCACTTGGCCTATGTGCAGCTGTGATGGGGCTGCGCCTCGGGCGGGATCTGAATGGGCTGGCGCGGCTGCGACGCGCAGCCGACGGTGCCGACGAGCCCCAGGATCCCCGTGAGCCCCACAGAGGGGGCGCACGATGAACACCGGAGCAACCCTCATTGAGCTGTTAGCCGTCGCCCTCGGAGGCGGGACGGGAGCGGCGGCCCGCTACGTACTGGATACTCACCTAAAGTCCAAGCATGGTTGGGCACCTTTGTGGAGCCTCGCGGTGGTGAACCTCCTCGGCACAGTCGTGCTGGGTTTAGTGCTTGGGTACACCTCGCAGCATCTTGACGGAGCCGCCGGATCTACCAGTGCAGGCGAGACGCAGGACATTTTATATCCCCTGCTTGGCATTGGTTTGGCCGGCGGTTTCACCACGTTCTCCACGGTGATGGTGGAGGTCTTCACCCGGCCCCAGCCCGCTCGCCGTATTGCGGGCGTGGTGGGGATGGCAGTGGTCTGCTGCGCGGTGTTCCTCCTCGCACTGTGGTGCGGGGCGCTACTTGCTGGCGCCTGAGGAACCGTAGCGCGGGTGCGGACGCTACGACGCCGTGTACGTCGCCGGGAGCCGCGCAAACGTACCAGGTATCTGCGCTACTTTTTGGCCGTCACCCAGATGTCAATCTCCGCGTAGGTGGATTCCTTGCCCTCATCATCGGCGAAGTGGATCTTCACCGTCACGGTCTGTCCGCCAGACTCCTGAGTGATCTTCTCGAAGTCCGGCAATTCTGCAGTGGCGGTGGCCGTCAGGCTGCCCTTCGTCTTCTTCAAGTACTGAGTGCGCATGCCCTGTGGCAGCCATCGGTGCGTATTGGGAATTGAGGCCTCAGCCAGCATCCCCATTGCAAACTCCGCGACATTGCAGGCCGCAATGGCATGGAAGGTACCAATGTGGTTGTTCAGCAGCCACCACTTCTTCGACCGAACCTTGCAGAAGCCCGGGCGCAGCTCCTGTACACGAGGCTGTACGGTGAGGAAGTATGGCGCTTTAAAGCCGGCCGCAGCCGAGAACAAACCGTTTCCGAACGGCTTCTTCGCAAGCTGCTTGTACATTTTGAAAGTGCTAGATGGATTCGCGTTGGCGTCATAAATAGACATAGTGAGAACTCTAACGTGGAATAAAGCGACCGTTGCGTAATGTTGGAAAACATGCTCGCCCCCTTTCACCGGGGCGCCAACAACAAAGTTTTTGGACAAGCACAATCGACCCGAAGGGAAACAAATGGCGACCATCGAAATCACCGGAGCTAACTTCCAGGACACCGTGCAGGGCGACGGCATCGTCGTGCTGGACTTCTGGGCGGAATGGTGCGGTCCGTGTAAGCGCTTCGCGCCCATCTTCGAACAGGTCTCTGACGAGCACCCGGAGGCTGTGTTCGGCAAGGTCGACACTGAGGCCAACCAGGAGCTTTCCGCTGCGCTGCAGATCCAGTCGATCCCGACGCTGATGCTGTTCCGCGATGGTGTTCTGCTGGCCCGCGAGTCCGGCCTGCTGCCGGCGAAGGCGCTGAACGAGCTCATCGCCAAGGCCGAGGAACTGGACATGGACGAGGTGCGCAAGCAGATCGAGGCCGAGCAGGCCAAGGAGCAGTAAAGACTGCGTGGTAGGCACGCTGGCCGGTCTCGCGCGCAGTGTGTGGGCTGAGGGGCTAGCGCGGGTGGCCTCGAACCGAAACAAAAAATAATAGACCAGCGATTCGCGCATCGGCGCCACCACAGGGATAATGCTTGAGGGCATTACAAGAGGAGGCGCACAGAATGGGACGAATCAACGCCAGGAAAGCAGCGATTGCATTGACCGCTGGGCTGGTTGGATTCGCCGGAACCGGAATGGCGGTGGCGAAAGGCGGCATTTCCGCGAACCTCGCGCTGTCTGGTTCTTTTTTCACCGTGACGATCGATCACCTTTCCGGGCAGGACTTTTCGCTGTTCATGGATAACGACGTTAAAGGTGATAATCACCTGCCCGTCGCGCGCGTGAAGATTCAGCAGGCCAAGGCCTCTGACCTGTGCCTTTCAACAACCGTGCCGAACCTGCCCGCCGTCGGTGAGGCAACTCTTGCCCTGCGCTCCAACGGAAAGAACAGTGTGGATGCGAAGGACCTGATCGTCGGGTCTACCGATATTAAGGGCAGCCTGCGGATGGCTGACCCTAACCTTGGTATTGACGCCCACCAGGTCAACCCCGAAGCACCGGACGATGCATGGGGTCTGCACTCGAAAGACGTGCAGGTTGTGGCAGAAAAGATTGTTGCGACATCTGTTGGGGCGAAGCAGCTGAACGTTTCCGGAGTTGAGGCGAGCGTGCGCCGGGGAACTGAGAATGCCTGCTAGAGGGCGTTTGGCACGCTTCGCGGAATGGCGTCGCGGTCGGCCGTTCGTGCCGGGACTGCTGGTGCTGCTTTCGGGTGTGGTGATTATGACGCCCGCCTACCTGACCCTACGCATTAATGACCTACTGGTGATGATCTCCACGTTGTCGGGGGTCTCCACGCTGTTCCTCGGCGCAGCCCAGATTATGTTTGGCCTGGGTATTTGGCTGAAGCCGGCGACAGCACCTTACCTGGGTGTGTTCGCCATTCTGCTGTCTTTGGTGGCGCTGCCGGCCTCTAATATCGGCGGCTTTTTATTGGGCTCGCTGCTGGGGATTTTCGGCGGCGCGTTTGCGTTGGCGTGGGAGCCGGGGGACGGCAAGCGGAAGAAAGCTAAGGCCACTGCTGCAGAGTCGGCTGAGTCGGCAGAGTCGGCAGAGTCGGCTGAGTCGACTGGGGAGAGCGTAGGCGACGGCGGGGATGGCGCGGATGGCGATGCGCCGCAGTCCGGCGGTGGGTACTCCGCGACGGTAGCGGCCTTGCTGGTGGCAGTGGGTATCGCGACCGGCGTGGGCATCCTGAACGCGAACGCCCCGTACAGTGCGGCGCAGCCCGCCCGCGTGGGCGATGTCGGCCAGGTCACCGCCGACAACGTGACCTTCAAGGGGAATGTGCGCATCAGCGTGGATTCCGTGGGCACGGAGCACGGCCGCCGCGACCTAATACGCATCACCGGGGATCGCCTGCAAATTAAGAACCTGCAGATCCAGCTGCCGGGCCAGTGGGGCGATGGCATGCTGCGGACCGGCTCAAAGGTGGAGACATATGTGGTCGAGGGGCCGGTCGTGGTGGAGGCGACGTCCCTGGAGGCCGTTCCCGCGCTAGCCGAGATCTCCACGATCCCGGTGAAGGTGGATATTTCCGGTAGTGCGGGGGACGTTTTGCACCAGCTGGGCTTGGTCCCCAGCGAGGCGCCCATCCCAGACCCGGTGATGGAGGTCGTCTCCCTCAAACAAGTGAAGCTAGACCTGCTGCACCTAACCGGGCGGGATATGAACGCCCCGGTAGTCCACCTGAAGGCTCTCTAACGTATCCCTGATTCCGCCGCCCGCCCATTCGCTCCGTGCGCCGCGCCAAAAGCCAGTACGCTGGAATTCAACAGGCTGCATTGCAGCTAAATTGACCACACCATCACGTCCGATACAGGAGCTTTCCCATGGCGAATCCATTTTCTAAGGGCTGGAAATACCTCATGCAGTCCCTCGACACGAAGATCGAGGAGAACGCGGATCCCCATGTACAGATCCAGCAGGCCACGGAGGCTGCCCGCAAGCAGCACCAGCAGATCTCCGAAAGCGCAGCCCGCGTGATCGGTAACCGTAACCAGCTGGAGATGAAGATGAACCGCCTTCAGCAGGACGCGAAGAAGCTGTCGGACAATGCTCGCACCGCCATCCAGCAGGCCGACAATGCCGCTGCTGCTGGCGACCAGACCAAGGCCAACGACCTGAACCAGACCGCGGAGCTGTTCGCCTCCCAGCTGGTCTCGGTGGAACAGCAGCTGGACGAAACCAAGCAGCTGTACGCCGGTGCGGAGGAGGCCGCCCGTCAGGCCCAGCAGCAACAACAGCAGTCCGCTGCCCGCCTCGAGGAGCAGATGGCGCAGATTAACCAGCTGCGCGCCCAGGTAGATCAGGCGAAGATGCAGGAAGCTACCGCCAACTCCATGCAACAGATGGATGGCCTAGTGCAAAACGACGATGTGCCGACCCTGGATAGCGTGCGCGAGAAGATCGAGCAGCGCTACGCCCAGGCGCTCGGCAGCCAGGAGCTTGTAGAAAACTCCGTGCAGGGCCGCATGGCAGAAATCGAAGCTGCAGGTAACGACATGCGTGCTGCCTCCCGCCTGGAGGAAATCCGCGCCCAGATGAACTCGGGCAGCGGCACAAACGCACTCGAGACCGACGAGTCCCAGGGCGAGCTGGAGCGCTAGCCCACAGCGCTTATCCCCTTCAGGCGCAGCACACCTGGTGTAAAGTATCCAGGGTTCGCGGGTGCGTTCGTGCACCCGTCTTTTCTTGTCTCGGAGGGATACTTTTGTCTAAAAAGCCTTTTTCTGACGCCGCCGATCCCGACCGCGCCACCACTCCAGCCGACGCGGTCGCGTCAACGGAAAGCATTTCCGAAAATCGCAGCCCCGATCGCGCGGGCCACCCGACCCCTCCAGAGGAGCCCGCGGTGGGCGCGAAACTGCTCATCGGCATGCTGGTTGTCGCAGCGTTCGTGGTGATTCTCAACGAAACCACCTTGGCCGTGGCCCTCCCCGTCTTGATGGGAGAATTTGGCGTCACCGCTGATGCAGCGCAATGGCTGACTACAGCGTTCATGCTCACGATGGCCGTCGTCATTCCGATGACCGGCTACATCATGCAACGGTTCCGGTTGCGGTCGATCTACATCGCGGCGCTGACAGCCTTCCTAATAGGTACGATTCTGGCCGCAGCCGCGCCGACGTTCCCGATTTTGCTGGTCGCCCGCGTGGTGCAGGCCAGCGGCACGGCGCTGGTGATTCCGATGCTGATGACCACCATCATCCGCCTGGTGCCCATCGACCGCCGTGGCGCGGTCTTTGGCCTGGTCTCGGTGGTCATTGCGGTGGCTCCGGCGCTGGGGCCGACGTTCTCCGGTGTGGTGCTGGAGGCCCTGGGCTGGCGCTGGATCTTTATCCTGGTTGCCCCGCTGGTGTTGATTACCCTGGTCGCGGGCTTGTTCCTGGTGAAGAACTTCGAGGAGCCGACGCGCCCGTCCTTGGATGTGCTGTCCGTCTTTCTTTCCGCATTTGGCTTCGCGGGCCTGGTCTACGGCCTGGCTGGCCTGTCCGAGTTGGCTGATGGGGTGCCGGTGCAGCGCCTGCTCATCTTGGCTGTCGGCGCGGTTATCCTGGTGCTTTTCTTCCTGCGCCAGCGTTCCCTGGAGCGCAGCGATAAGCCGAAGGCCACCCCGCTGCTGAACCTGCAGCCGGTGCGCGTGCGCGAGTACAACTTGTCGCTGGGGTTGCTGCTGCTGACGTTCTCTATGCTCTTCGGCTTCATCATTCTGATGCCGCTGTACGCGCAGAACGTTGCGGGCTTGTCGGAGCTGAAGACCGGCATGGTTTCCCTGCCCGGTGGTCTGGTGATGGGGTTGCTCGGCCCTGCCATTGGCCGGGCTTATGACGCGCGTGGCACGCGCCCGCTGATCATTCCCGGCAGCATCCTGATCGCGATCGGCATGATGGGATTTGCCGCCCTGGAGCAGACGGAGAGCCTGTTCGGGTGGGTTGGCTCTGGTACGTGGCCGGCGTTTGTGCAGCTCATGGTCCTTACGGTGGTATTGAACCTGGGTATTGCTTTGATGATGACGCCCCTTATGTCCAACGCTCTGGCGGCCGTGCCGGATTCTCTGGCTTCCCACGGGCAGGCAATTTTGAACACGTTCCAGCAGGTTGCCGGTGGTGCCGGTACGGCAATCTTCGTGGCGGTGATGACGTTTGCCTCCACCCGCTATGCCTCGAGCAACGCTGCGGAGCTGGCTGGCTTGGCAGCGACGGATCCCGCTCTGGCCGAGCAGCAGGTGGTGGGCCAGGGCATCCACGTGGCGTTCTTGGTGGCGGCTTTCGTTTCGGTGGCGCTGATCGTGCTGTCGGCGTTCCTGAAGTTGGACGCCAAAGAGTCCGCCCATCCAGGCCACCTGAAGAACTAGAAGGGGAACGACAAAGCGCCGCCCAGGGTGTGGGGCGGCGCTTGTGCTTTGTGCGCGGGTGAGGAGATGGTGGACCCGCCGGTGAGGGGGCTGGTGAGGGGCTCGGTCAAACCCCAGAGTGGGGGCTCGGGGGAGCTACAGCGGCAGCTTGCGCAGGATCGGCAGCGGCAGGTGCTTCAGGATCAGCATGATCGGGCGGAACAGGGGGTGCACCCAGATCAGGGACTTGCGGTTATCCACGGCCTTGGCGATCGCCTTGGCCACGTCTTCTTTGTCCACGGTCAGCGGGGCATCCTCGAGGTCCTTGGTCATGTTGGTGCGGACCTGGCCCGGGCGGACCGTCAGTACGCGCACGCCGGAGCCGCGCAGAGCTTCGTTGAGCATGCGGTAGAAGCCATCCAGGCCAGCCTTCGTGGAGCCGTAGACGAAGTTGGAGCGGCGAACCATCTCACCGGCAACGGTGGAGAACGCCACAATCTGGCCGTGGCCTTGCTTCTTCATGTAGTCCGCCAGCAGCACGCCGACGGAGACGGCGCCGGTGAAGTTCACCTGTGCGGCCTGCACAGCCAACTTCTGGTTGGTCCACTGTTTTTCGTTATCGCCCAGAATTCCGAACGCAACAATGGCCAGGTCCACGTCGCCATGGCTGAAGATCTCCTCGAACACCTGCGGGTGGGAATCGAAATCCACTGCGTCGAAGGCAACGGTGACGACCTCGCTGGCACCGGCGGCGTTCATGCGTGAGGTGGCGTCATCCAACGACTCGCCAGGACGGGCGGCCAGGATCACGCGAGCAGAACCGCGGGAGAGGAACTCCTCGACAACGGCGAGGCCCATGTCGGACGCGCCGCCGAGAAGCAGGATGGACTGGGGTTTGCCAACGGCATCAATCATTGTGACTCTTCTTTCGGGGTGGGGGGCAACTATTGTGGGCAGGGGCTACAGCTCGAGGCGGCGGGACATATCGGAGGCGAACACACCCGTCGGGTCGATGTTCTTGCGGGTGGCGAGCCAACCCGGCAGGCCGGGGTACATCTTGTGGAAGTTCTCGGCGGAGGTGCGCGACTCCTTGGCCAGGTACAGGCGGCCACCGAACTCCATCACGCGGCGGTCCAGGTCGTTCAAGAAGTTGCCCAGACCCGGCTTGATCGGGAAGTCCACGCAGACATTCCAGCCTGGCATCGGGTAGCTCAGCGGCGCCTTGTTGCCCTCGCCGAACAGCTTGAACACGTTCAGCGCGGAGTAGTGGCCGGAAGCCTGGATATCGCGGATGATCTCCTTGAACGGCTCCACTGCCTCCGTCGGCACGACGAACTGGTACTGCAGGAATCCCTTGGAGCCGTAGCCACGGTTCCACTCGCCAATCAGATCCAGCGGCTGGTAGAACTGCGTGAGGTTCTGCACCTGGTTGCGGTACTCACCGGATTTCAGCCACCACAGCTCGCCGATGGCAACCATCGAGAGCTTGTTCATGGTGAAGTTCGGGAAGATATCCGGCACGGTCATGAGCTGCGGCGCGTTGAACTTCAGTGGATCCTTCGCCAGCTTCGGCGCGTACTCCTTCAGCTGATCTAGCGTGGCCAGGGAGCCACGGGAGATCGCCGCGCGACCCAGCTTCGGCTCCGGGCTGATCGCATCGAACCAGGCGGAGGAGTACGTGAAGTTGTGCTCCGAACCGTCGGAGTGGAACGCGATGGTCTCGTCCAGGGAGTGCGTCATATCGCCATCGGCGATGAAGTATGCGGTCTCGGTCTTCGTCATCTCGATCGTCGCGCGCAGAATGATGCCGGTCAGGCCCATGCCGCCGACGGTGGCCCAGAACAGCTCGCCATCCGGATCGTCCGCGGAGCCCTCCGGGGTCAGGTGCAGCACACGCCCGTCAGCCACCAGTAGCTCCATGGAGCGGACATGGTTGCCGAAGGAACCGGCAGAGTGGTGGTTCTTGCCGTGGATATCCGGGCCGATAGCGCCACCGATGGTCACCTGGCGCGTGCCGGGCAACACCGGCACCCACAGGCCGTATGGCAGCGCGGCCTTCATCAGCTGATCCAATGTCACGCCAGCATCTACATCTACGATGGCGGTATCGGGATTGATGCTGTGAATGCGGTTGAGCTGCTGCATGTCGATGACGAGGCCGCCACCGTTCATCGCCGGATCACCATAGCTGCGGCCCATGCCGCGAGCGATCACGCCACGCTGGAGGTGGCTGGGCTTATCCGCATTATCGTCGGCCACGCGCGCAACGGCGGCAGCAATCTGATCGACATCCTGGGTAGACAGGACTTCGGCGGTCGTGGGGGCCGTACGTCCCCACCCGGTGAGGGTACGAGTGCTGGTGTGCAATTCCATGTTCTCTACCCTAGCGCTCGCGCACGACATCCCCGGGGCGCGGCGCTACGTGAAGTACAAGTTGCCAGCGTTTTCGCAGTTGCGGTGTGGGTGGCGTCACAAAAATAGGGAGTGCGACAGGCACAAGCGACTACAACGGTGCTAGTACAGTTCCATGATCTGACGGATTTCCTCCGGCAGTTCCTCCGGCTCAGTGATGGTTGGGCCGTCGTAGTCGCGCAGGATATCGCGCACGCGCTGGCGGCTGGTGCTGTCGAGGATGGGGAGCTCCTGGGCCATGAGGCGCGTCATGTACTCGTTGAGCGGCAGGTTTGTCCTGGTCGAGGCCTCGTAGCTGCTTTCCTTGCCGACGCCCCCAATTCGCACCGGTGCACTCCTGTGCTCCTGCTCGGCGGGGGAGGGCTTGGAGCGTTTGAAAAATTTGGTGACGGCGGAGAACGTGGAAGAGAGCACGGAGGACGAGTCGGAATCAGCCATGGGGATGATCTTAGCGGGTGCGGCTGCGAGCGTAAGGGGCATGTCCGGTGGCGGTGGTAACCTGCAATTACGATGAGCACAACCGCCCCAGAGAACACCGCTGACACCGCAACTGACACCGTAACTGACACCGCACCCCAGCCTGTCCGTTATGACCCGATCATGGTCGTGGCCGCCGCCGGCGAGGCAGACGACCCAACCTTCGCCATCTGGCAGGTGGAAACTGACCCCGACGTGCAGTTGGGCGACTTTTCCGGCGCATGGTTGATCGACGGCGCAGGCATTCACGGCTTCGCTGCCGAGGCGGATTGGATCGAGGGGACTGATGACCGCGGGGCTATGCTCGCTGCGCTGCTGCGTTACCCCGTGTTGTTCGTGGGGCCGGAGGCGGCGGCGAAGGTGCTGCCACAGGAGGTTGCGCTGGTTGATGTGGAGGCTACGGAGGCTGCGCTTAATGACGCCCTCGCCTCCGCAAAGCAGCACTTCAGCGACGAGTTTCCGGGGAAGAAGCAGCCGGCGTGGGGAAGTTTGCGCCCGCTGGAGGAATTCCGAGGGGCTGAGGCTGGTGGCTCTGGCGGAGATGGTGCTAGTGGAGCTGGCGGGGACGGTGCTGATGGCGCTGGTGAGGTGGAGCGCTTGGCAGTTGCTGCCGCACTGCAGGGGGCAGCGGCGCTGCGCGGGTGGATCGCGCAATACAATGCGTTCGACAAACTACGCGTCCGGCGCATCGGTGCTGTGAGCAGTGATTTTGCGCAAGCTCAGCCAATCCCGGTGGTTTTCGCCCAGCGAGGTTAGCCAGGCGCGATTACGCTTGAGAACCATGAATCGCTCATCACATTTTGGAGCCGCCGGTGGCTACAAATCCGCCGGTGGCTCTAGTGCTGCGCGAGCAATGGGGGAGAACAACACAGAGGCAGTGGCACCGGGCGGGAGCGTGGTTTCCCTTTCAGAAATCCGCACTGCTCGGCGTGACGGTGCCCGCGATGCTGACGCTGACAGCGCAGCAGACAGCAGATCCGAGGGGGCGGAAATGCAGGAAAGCCTGGGGGTAATGTCCACACCGGGGATGGGGATAAGAAGGGAATCAGGGGCTCACGCAAAGGTCTTCACTGTAGCCGTGGAGCACCACTTTCCGGGCGTAGGAAGATACTCGCGGCTCCTCAGCGTCTCCAGCGCAATGAGCGTGGCTGACTTCGCAGACGTCATCCTCGCCAGCTTCCTCTGGCCGGAGCGGGTGAACCGAGTACCTGAAGCCCACCCAACCTGCTACGGCACGAAGGAAGATCACGCTGCAGGAGAGGCCGAAGCCGGTAGTGACAGTGGTCCTGCCTGGAGCTTCCGCGCCCGCACCGCCGGGCGCGTGCGCGTCTATGCCAAAGGAGCGAATTCCATTGGCACTGCTCTAGGCGATATTTTCCGCCGTGGCACCATCGGTGTGCTGAAGGTCGACGGATATGACTTCAGCGTCACCGTCACGGATACCACCACCCGCCACGACGAAATCGAGTTCGTCGACCCCTCCCGGGACTCGCACTTCGATCCTTTCCTTGCCCCATCACAGGACTTGTTCGGCGCGCCGGGCGAAGCAAATGACGAAGCAGTCCTCCTGGCCGCTGACTTCCTTGCGGATTCCGACGATGAGGCCGCGGAGGCGGATGGCGTCAAAAAGAATCAGGATGACGAGTTCGCCGCGCACCTGCACCCTGCGGGCATTCCGGCGATGGTCGACATCTCGGAGGTGAATGTGGCGCTGGCCGGTGAGGACACCGTTGAGAATATCCTCGCGGAAATCACCCCTGAGCTGCGAGAGCTGCTGCGCGACGGTGCGTTGTACGAGTTCATTCCGCTGCTGCAGGCATTGGATTTGGAGCGGCCCGCGAACGTCACCGAGCACGCCGCCGAGTTGTTGGCCGATGTGCCGATTGAGAAGAGCAAGATCGGGCGCGCCGCCGCGTGGGCGCGGATCATTGCACTGTCCACGCTGGTGGAGTCGGAAGCCGGGGAGGTCAGCGAGGCCTTCATGTCGGCGCTTGGCTACACGCGCGCGGATGCGAAGCTGCCGCCGACGGATACTGCTCTTGGTGCCGACGCCCTCAGTGCCAGCGAGATCAAATGGTTGTCGCGCCGGACCGGGCGCATCTTGGCGCAGGTTGGAGCCTGCAAGTGGGAACCTCAGCCCGATGACCAGGCAGTTCCTTTGGTTCCCCAGTGTTCGATGCTGGAACGCCTGGAGATGTACCGCTTCATCTTGCAGCACTAGGCGGGGGCCGGGGTGTTGTTGTGTGCCCGGAATGTCGTTGAATCGGGATTCCGTGGTGGCCTGGGGCACAAGTCAGCTTTCTGCGGGCGCGGAATGTCGTTGAATCGGGATTCTGTCGCGGCTTGCGGTGGATTCCGAAAAATGGAAACGCTCTGACCTGCGGGTTTAGATAATTGCAAACTGGTTTCGTTAACAGATTCCCGTTCTAGCGACATCTGCACCCTGCCGGAGCCTCCGGAGACCCCCAAATTAGCCTCCCGCGAGCCCACCGGCTCACCAGTCCGCCCGGACCACCTGCCCACCAGCCAGCCCAGCCCGACCCAGACCCAGCCCGGCCCACCAGCTAGCGCTTGAAAATAAAGAACTTCTGGATCAGGAAGTTCAGCACCGTCGCCGTACCCTGGGCAATCACAAAACTAATCGCACGCACCCAGAACGCATTCAGGTCGAAACCCTCCAGCCACGGAATCGACACCTTGTACAGCCCCCACTGCACCGCAAAGGTCAGGCCGTAGGTCGCCATGGTTATGGCAAACCGACGCCCGCTCGGCTCCGCCTGGAAAGTCCACCGACGGTTGATGAAGTATGCCGTCAGGGTTCCCAGCACGAATCCCAGCGCCTTCGCCACGCCATCGCTCAAGCCAAAAGCAAAAGTGAAAAGCGCCGTCGAACCAAAGTCGACGATGGCACTGAACCCTCCGACCAGCACAAACTTCACCAGCTGCGAACGGATCATACGTTGCGCCCGACTAAGGCCACCACCCTGGGACGACGAGGGGGCGTCATCAAAAGAAGAGTTAGTCATCCGCATCACCGTCAGCACCTGCCGCATTGCCCGCGCCCGTCCGCGGCTCGACCGTGCGCACCACCCGCTTGTGGTCGCGCGGCGCCGAGCGGAACGTCCACAGCTTGTTGAACAGGAAGTTCGCCGGCACGGCCACAATCACACCAATGAAGTTGCCCCAGTACGCGCGCGTGCGCAGCCCAGTGGAGTTATCGAAAAAGTCGTGGGGCAGCGCGATCGGTGACTCCGGATTCACCAGCGCCGTCGAGACCAGCAGCGTGATAATCAGCCCGAACACGCCCACAGCCATGAACTGCGGGAGCTGCTTCCACCACGCACGCTTGTGCTCGTGGCGGAACGTCCAATAGCGGTTCAGGCAGAAATTCCAAATATTCGCCAGCACAAAAGCGATCACGGAAAACACGTGGTACCAGCGGAAATGGTATTGGCTGCCGAGGAGGTTCAGGAACGCATCCTGCACGTCGATACCCCATCCGGCCTCGCTGATCTTCTTCGCCAGCACGAAAATCGCCTGGTTGACGATGAACCCGGACGCGCCAACAATCCCAAACTGGATGAACTGCCGTGCGACGGTGCGGCCGCGCGAAAGCGGACGCGCAGATGCGGTAGCTGCGTCGTCGACGTTTTTCTTATTGACGCCTGCGTCGTCAGCGGCCTTGGCGGGCTCAGCGATGGTGGAAGGCTGGGTATCGGACACGGTCACTTCGGCTAACTTGATCCTCGGTTAAGTAGTGCTCGGCGGTGTCTAGCGTTTGCAGGATCACCGCGATAGTCACTTAAGACTACGCCCGCGACCGGGTGAAAAGGAAAATTCTTCCCGGTGTGTGTGCTTAAAAAGTTTCTTAGAACTGCGTGCGCCGAGCCGTGCCCGTGCTACCGACCTGGCCGGCGGAACTGCTCACGCCGACCGAGCGCATGTAGCCGCAGCCACTCTGCGAACCCCTTCGGGTTCTTCTTCTGTACGAGGAAGAACCACCCGAAGCGGGCGTATTCCTGCGGCAGCAGCTTGCGCATGCCCGGCTGGTTCATGATGTATCCGCGGTTGCGGTAGGTGAAGTAGCGCTTGAATTCATTGTCCGGGTACTGCGTATGCATCTTCCCGCCGAGGATCGGCTTAAACTCATCCGACCCGTCGGGGTGCAGGTAAGCGCAGGTCAGGCACGTTCCAAAGGGTAGGCCGCTGCGGACCAGGCGGCGGTGATATTCCACCTCATCGCCACGGATGAAAAGCCGATAGTCGGGAACACCAATTATCTCTATCGCCCGTGCACTGATCAGCGCGCCGTTAAACAGGCTGGCGATCCCCGGCAGGAAAGACCCCTCCAGCTCGGACAAAGTGCGCCGCCACACCAGCCCCTGGCGCAGAGGAAAAGCCAACCGCTCCGGGGCATCGATATTGCACACCACCGGGCTGATCTCTTCCAGCCCCTCGCGCTCCGCAACCTCCTGCAAGGTGGCCAGCACATGTGCATCCGCCGGCCTGCCATCATCGTCGGCACACCAAATCGCATCGGCGCCCAAAGAAAGCGCGGTAAGGAATCCCAGCGCGAATCCGCCAGCGCCGCCCAGGTTCGTCTCGGAGCCCACGTAGTGCGCCCGCGAGCCACACACGTCTTCCACCAGCTCCCGCACCGCCGGGTCGTTGCCGTTATCCACAACCACTACGTGCGCGACTTCCGCGCCTTCCTGGCCTGCGACTTGGCGCAGCGAGGCCTCCAGCAGCTCCACGCGATTGTGCGTGACGATCACTGCTGCGACGGTATCGTTCCTGCTCAGGGGCATGTTCTAGGCGTTCTCCTTCTCCGCCACCAGTTCTTGCACCTCGCGTCGGCGCACCTTGCCCAATTGGTCGGCGGGCAGTTCCTGGAAGGCATGGAATACCCTAGGCACCTTATACGCAGTAAGTCGTTCTTTGGCGAAGGCGCGGAAGCCGTCGGCGTCAATAACAGCGCCATTGGCCAAAACCACAGCCGCAGCGACGGTTTCGGAGCCGTCCTTGCGCTCCACACCGACGACGGAGGCCTGCTCGATGGAGGGGTGCTCGCACAGCACTTCCTCGACCTCGGCGGGGTAGACGTTAAAGCCGCCGGTGATGATCATTTCCTTGATGCGGGAGACGATCTTCAGGTAGCCGTCGGATTCCATGACGGCCATGTCACCGGTGCGGAACCAGTCCTCATAGAAGGCCTTAGCGGTTGCGTCCGGGCGGTTGAGGTAGCCCTTGAACACCTGCGGGCCGCGGACGACCAGCTCGCCGGCCTCGCCATCGGGCATCGTTTCGGCGGGGTTATCCGGGTTGGCCACGCGGATTTCGGTGGACGGGAAGGGCACGCCGATGTAGCCTTCCCGCCCCTTACCCATGGGGTTACCTGCGATAATGGGCGAGGTTTCGGTCAGGCCGTAGCCCTCGACGATGTTGCCGCCGGTGGAGCTTTCCCACTCGCGGACGGTCTCTGCGGGCAGGGCGCTGGCGCCGCTGAAGGAGTTGCGGATGCCGGAGATCGACATTCCGCGCTTCTCGGCCTCCTTCATAATGTTCTGGTACAGCGCAGGCACGCCCGGCATCCAGGAGGGCATGTTCTTCTTCATCACACGCATCACCAGCGGCATTTCGGGTGCGGGTAGCAGCTGAATTTCGCCGCCGATCATCGGGGCGAGCGTGATGTTCATGGTCAGGCCGTATGCATGGAAAATCGGCAGCGCGGCCAGCATGACCTCCTGCTTTGGACCCTTACCCAGGCCCTTCACCCAGGTCTGACCCTGGCGGAGGTTCGCGATGAGGTTACGGTGTGTCAGCACGGCGCCCTTCGGCTTGCCGGTGGTGCCGGAGGTGTACAGGATCAGCGCCGGGTCGCTTGGTTCGATCTTCTTGTTAATGACGCCCTCACGCCATGACTGCTTGCCATTCCCGCCGGAGCTCATGAAGCGCTTCCAGGAGAGTGCGGCAGGTGCCGGGCCGGTGAGCTTGTCCTTCATGGCCTTGATCTTCGGGATCGGTAGCTTCAAGGCGTAGCGCAGCGGAGCTGGCATTTCGTCGGGGAGTGTGACGGCGATGACGGTATCCAGAGGGCTATCCAGCCGCAGGTGCTCAGCGACGTCGCTGACCTTGTCCCAGAAGAAGCCGACCTTCGCTGCGTGGTCGTTAAATGGATGATTGAGCTCGGCGGCAGTGTATAGCGGGTTGTGCAGGATGGGCACCGCGCCGACATTCAGAACGGCGTAGAACGCGATGAGAGCCTGCGGGCAGTTCGGCAGCACGATGGCGACGTGATCGCCACGTTGCACGCCCAGTTTCTTGAGCCCCTGGGAGGCGATGGCAACCTGGTGGCCGTACTCCTCGTAGGTGGTGACTTTCCCGAAGAAGGAGTATGCGTTGCGCTCGCCGATGGTCTCCACCGCATGCCAGAAGACCTGCGGGATGGTGAAGCCGGAGGGGTTCTCCGCGGGGTCGTAGAGGTCAATGGTGTGCTGCGTCCACGGCGTGTAATGCTGCAGCCATGCCTTCGAGTTGAAAGCCTCGGAGGCGGTTGCGCCTGCGGCACCTGCACCGTTGTCGGCTGCTGGGTTGGTCAACTGTTTCACCTGGTTCTACGTTTTTAGTGGTTGTTCGGGATGGTTTATGACTGGTTGTTTGTGTTTGGTTTGCACGTCAGCCCAGGAGGGGGCTCGTGAGGGCTGCGATATGTGCCGTAACACTGACCGAGTCTAACTGTTTGGCTGCCTCATCTGGCCGGGTTTATTAATTCTCTTTTTATCTCCAGTTTGTGCCGGGGCGGGGAGGACGGTTCGGGAGGCTGGAGGTGAAGGCGAACGAGGGCGAGGGCGTCAATAAGAAAGAACAAAAAGGGCTACGACCAGGCGAGCACGCCGCCGCTCCAGAGGGTGCACGGCGGGCGGGTCGGGCGTGCCGCGAGGGTGTGGAAATGCTCGCTGACCTGCTCGACTGCGCGGCCGGAAAGGTACGTTTCCGCCGTGACGCGCAGTAGCGTGATGCCGCGGGCTTGGATGTCGTTTTCGCGTTGGCGTTCCTTGAGCAGGGCGCGCTCGATGGCCGGTGTGGTGGAGCCGTATTTCTCGCGGCCGTCGTATTCGACAGCGAGGCCGACGTCGAAGAACATGTCCACTCGCCCGATGGTCCAGCCGCCTTCGTTGAGTATGTTGACCTGCTGAAATGGTGCGGGCAGGCCGTGTTCCCAGAAGCGGATTTTCAGCTGCGATTCGCGCGGGCTTTCGGAGAAGCGGGTGATGAGGCGCGCGGCCGTGCGGGCGCGTTGGGCGCCGTGGCGGATGGGCGCGGTTTCCGGCGTGGCGGTCAGCGTGGCGGTCAGAGTGGCGCCTGGGGCGCACATCCCGTCTTGCCACGCGCGCCACGTGCGCCATGCGTTCCACGTGATTTTCTTTGTGTGCAGCGCGGCCTCCGTGGCGATGACGGCGTCGTCCAGTGAGTGTCGAAGCCCCAGGTCGTGGCACGTATCCAGCAGTCCGCTGGTCCAGATTTCGCCGAACTCTGTGGGGATCAGCACAGCGCGCTGGCCTTGCCCCGGCGTAGCGAGGTGGCGCTCTGACCTGCCGGTTCTTCCCATCAGGCTTCTTTTTGGTGACGCCAATTCCACCGTCTCCGGCGGCTCGAACTTCTCGAGGGGCAGGTCGTGGAGGAAGGCTGCCGACTTGCCCGCCACGACGGCTGGACCACTGCGGATGTACTCGGCGGCGATTCTGGCTCGCGCTTTAATTGCTTCTGCGTCGGGGTCTTGTTCAAACTCACGCCACTGACCTGCGGGAATGTAAACTCCCGGTGCAAGTCTGACCGCCTCACCCCTCGCTGCGAGTCGCTGCATTTTCCGTGCCTCCGAGGGGTTCATCGTGTGAACGTCGAGGAGCAGCTTGGCCTTCCTGCGTGGTGGTACCTGGGGAAATGTGACCGCACGCGCCCGTCGAGTGGGCGTGGATTTGGTTCTTGCTTTTCCGTTGCTTGCGCTGGTTGCTGTGTTGGTGCTGGTGCTGGTGCTGGTTGCAGCGTTGGCGGGTGTGTTGGTTGCAGTGCTGGCGGGTGTGTTGGTGTTTGCACTGCCGCTCGTGCTGTAATCGCTCAATTGGTGTGCGGTGTAATTTGTTGTTCTACGAGCCTTGGACTGTTTCACTGTTGACCCCCTGTTTCCCCTGGTCTGCGTGGCCTTTGAGAGATGTGCTTCAAGAGATGTATCTAAGAGATGTGTTTCAAGAGATGTGTCGGAGATAGAGAGATGGATAGAGAGATTCGGCAACGCATCCGGGTTCGCGGCCATTCTCGCAATTGAATGAGCTTGGTGGAATATGGGTGGCTTGGACTTGTGAATAACTCTCTGCGGGTGGGCGATTTATCCACAAGTACAAAAGATCGAGATGCGAGAACCCCCTTGATGGTGTATGTGCAGCTTGGCGCCGGACGTGGATGTGGTGCTGGTGGCGGGCGGCGTGCTGGCGCCGGGCGCGGGGGTGTGGGGCGTGGGTGTGGTGTGGGGATGGTGCCAGGCGCCGCGTGTGGGGGTGGGGCCGAATGCGTGGAAGTGAGTATTGGGGCCACTGGGGGCGTTGTTATTGGTGTGAGTGCTGGGTGGGTGGTCTGGTGGCCCTAAGGGCAGCTGCTGGATGGGAAAATGTCGGAAAAGTTGCAATGTGTTATCGGGAGACATTTTCAGTTTTGTAAATCTGCAGGTCAGCGAGTTTTTTGAGCAGGGTGTCGGCGACGAGGATTTACGTTTAGCAACTTTTCCGACAGTTAGCGCTTTAGACTGCAACTTTTCCGGCACTTAGTGCCCCACCAGGGCGGGCTTCAGGGTGGTTTATGGGATAAGTGGGGCGGTAGGGGCTGATGGGGAAAGTGGGGCTGGTGGGGTGTCGGGAGAGGTAAAGTCAGCCGGTACCCCCGGAGGGTGTCCGATTGTTTGTGTGCGGGGGGTGGTTTACAAGTAGTCCGCGAATCGGTCGGGGTAAGCCACGGCTAGTTGGTTGATGGCTTGTTTCCACCCGGTGGCTTTCGCTCCTTCAATATAGCCGTTGCACTCAATGTTGCGCTTTGCTTTCTTCGCTCGCTGGGCGGCACGCTTGTTCGATGTTGCAGATCATCAGCCACAGCGTTTTCTGCGCCGCGGTATCGTTCGGGAATTGGCCCCTGTTGCGGGTAGCTTTACGCAGTTCAGCATTCAGCGACTCGATTGAATTGGTGGTGTAGAGCACCCGGCGTGCCGCCGGCGGAAACTGCAGAAACGGCACGAACCGCTCCCAGGCGTCGCGCCAGACTTTGACCGACTGGGGGTATTTCCGGCCAAGTTCACTGGCCTCGAAAGCATCCAGGCTGGCACGTGCGGTGTCCTCGTTAGCGGCTGTGTAGACCTCACGCAGCGCGCGGGAGACTGCTTTGCGGTCCTGGTAGGACACCCACCGGTTCGCAGCCCGAATCAGGTGCACAATACAGGTCTGTACCATGGAATTCGGCCAGGTTGCCTCCACGGCTTCCGGCAAGCCTTTGAGCCCGTCGCAGCACACAATGAACACGTCTTGGACACCGCGGTTAGCCAGATCCGCACACACCGATGCCCAGAATGCGGCTCCTTCATTGTCGGCGATCCACAGTCCCAGGATGTGCTTGATGCCGTCCATGTCGACACCAACCGCCATGTAGCAAGCCTTGTTGACCACGCGGTGGCCGTCACGGATTTTCACGCGTAGCGCGTCGAGGAAGATCACCGGGTAAAACTCGTCGAGCTGGCGGTTTTGCCAGATCATGACCTCGTCTAACACCGCATCGGTAATGGTGCTGATCGTATCCGGGCTCATATCCACCCCAAGGGTGGTCGCGAGGTGATGCTGGATATCGCGCACGGTCATCCCACCGGCGTAGAGCGAGATAATCATGTCGTCGAGTTCTGTGAGCCGACGTGCACCCTTGGGCACCATCCGGGGAGTAAACGTGCCGGCACGATCCCTGGGCACGGTCACCTCAACTGCGCCGTAGCCAGAATTGACGGTCTTGGTGTACGACCCGTTACGGTGATTGCCGCCGTGCACGGGTTCAACCTGGGCTTTGGTTTTACGGTCGGAATGGCCGTAGCCCAAATGCGCATCCATTTCCGCCTGCAGACCAGCGTTGATCGATGCCTGCAACAGGCCTTTGACCAGGTCGCTGGCATCATCAGCGGACGTCGACAGCTCGCTGATCAAGCTGGCGATTTCAGGATTTTTCCATCAGCTTCTCGCTGATCTCGTTGACCCTCGCCGGGTCATGGTTTTCTTCGGTGACACCGTAGTCATTATCGGTGAAACTCCTTCTAGATCAGAGCCTCACACACAAACTTCCTGACACCCTTCAGGAATGACAGGCGAGGAGCAATCCGCGGGGACGGATAAGGCCACAGCGCGTTCAAATGTCTCACATGAGTGCAACGGTGAGGGGTGTAGAGAACGCACGGTGGGCGGTTGCGAATAAGTGACCACGCTGGCAGCCAAGAGGTACGAGCGATGAAAGATCAGCTCGAGCATTAGCGAACGTACTGACGTCGCTTTATTAGGTGTACTGACCGGGTACGTTGCGGGCACGCCGGTTCGGCGCACCGCCACAGCCGCTTGCGCCACACCAGCAGCACCGGCCGCCCCGCCGAGGGGATGTCACGCACCAGATGCTCACGCCGGCCGTGGGCCACCGCGACCACCCCGCACCGCGGGCACCCGGTCACCGACTCGGAGGTCTCCACCAACAGCTCCAGCTCACCGCCGTACTCACCGACGGCAAGCACCACCAACCCCGAGATGCCGAGCATCGCAGCGGGCAGGACGGTAGCCTCAACACTCACCTGGGACTCCTCTCGATCCGTTGCTTGGTCGCTACGAATCGTGGAGTCCCAGGCCCGTCTTCACCAGCCCAACCCGGTCAGCGCGTCGCAACCCGGCTACCACGCTTGGTGAGGAAAAGCTGCTAACATGGTTCGGCGACGGCCCGGGCACGTCCTTGTTCCTAACCGTCGTGCGCTGGGGTTCGCGTGGACCGCTCGGCCAGCGTCCATCCAGTCAGGAGGAAGTCAGCAAATGTTCGACGACAACGGCTCATTCCTACTCGCCATGTTCGAGTTCTTCATCTTCTTCGCATGGTTCATGTCCCTGTGGTGGATCTTCGGAGATCTCTTCCGCAGCAAGGACCTCGGCGGCTTCGCGAAGGCGCTGTGGGTGGTGTTCATCCTCGCGCTGCCGTTCATCGGAATGCTCGCGTACCTGCTTGTTCGAGGCCGGGGGATGACCGACCGCGCGGTCGAGGCGCACCAGGAGCTCCAGCAGCGGCAGGAGGAGTACATCAAGTCCGTCGCCGGCGGCTCCGCCGGATCGAGCCCGACCGATGAGATCGCCTCGGCGAAGGCCCTTCTCGACTCGGGAGCGATTACCCAGCAGGAGTTCGACCAGATCAAGGCAAGGGCGCTCTCCTCGGTCTGACCCTGGTCCGCTCCCTCGCCAGCCGCAGCGTCGCGGTCCGAGGGTGGCCATCCGGCGCGGCCTAGGTATTCGCCAAGTGTGCGGCTTGCGCGCGCGAGCAGGCGCATACCGGGCAGAGGGTGTCCGATTGTTTGTGTGCGGGGGGTGGTTTACAAGTAGTCCGCGAATCGGTCGGGGTAAGCCACGGCTAGTTGGTTGATGGCTTGTTTCCACCCGGTGGCTTTCGCTCCTTCAATATAGCCGTTGCACTCAATGTTGCGCTTTGCTTTCTTCGCTCGCTGGGCGGCACGCTTGTTCGATGTTGCAGATCATCAGCCACAGCGTTTTCTGCGCCGCGGTATCGTTCGGGAATTGGCCCCTGTTGCGGGTAGCTTTACGCAGTTCAGCATTCAGCGACTCGATTGAATTGGTGGTGTAGAGCACCCGGCGTGCCGCCGGCGGAAACTGCAGAAACGGCACGAACCGCTCCCAGGCGTCGCGCCAGACTTTGACCGACTGGGGGTATTTCCGGCCAAGTTCACTGGCCTCGAAAGCATCCAGGCTGGCACGTGCGGTGTCCTCGTTAGCGGCTGTGTAGACCTCACGCAGCGCGCGGGAGACTGCTTTGCGGTCCTGGTAGGACACCCACCGGTTCGCAGCCCGAATCAGGTGCACAATACAGGTCTGTACCATGGAATTCGGCCAGGTTGCCTCCACGGCTTCCGGCAAGCCTTTGAGCCCGTCGCAGCACACAATGAACACGTCTTGGACACCGCGGTTAGCCAGATCCGCACACACCGATGCCCAGAATGCGGCTCCTTCATTGTCGGCGATCCACAGTCCCAGGATGTGCTTGATGCCGTCCATGTCGACACCAACCGCCATGTAGCAAGCCTTGTTGACCACGCGGTGGCCGTCACGGATTTTCACGCGTAGCGCGTCGAGGAAGATCACCGGGTAAAACTCGTCGAGCTGGCGGTTTTGCCAGATCATGACCTCGTCTAACACCGCATCGGTAATGGTGCTGATCGTATCCGGGCTCATATCCACCCCAAGGGTGGTCGCGAGGTGATGCTGGATATCGCGCACGGTCATCCCACCGGCGTAGAGCGAGATAATCATGTCGTCGAGTTCTGTGAGCCGACGTGCACCCTTGGGCACCATCCGGGGAGTAAACGTGCCGGCACGATCCCTGGGCACGGTCACCTCAACTGCGCCGTAGCCAGAATTGACGGTCTTGGTGTACGACCCGTTACGGTGATTGCCGCCGTGCACGGGTTCAACCTGGGCTTTGGTTTTACGGTCGGAATGGCCGTAGCCCAAGTGCGCATCCATTTCCGCCTGCAGACCAGCGTTGATCGATGCCTGCAACAGGCCTTTGACCAGGTCGCTGGCATCATCAGCGGACGTCGACAGCTCGCTGATCAAGCTGGCGAGCTCAGGATTTTCCATCAGCTTCTCGCTGATCTCGTTGACCCTCGCCGGGTCATGGCCTTTCTTCGGTGACACCGTAGTCATTATCGGTGAAACTCCTTCTAGATCAGAGCCTCACACACAAACTTCCTGACACTCCCTACCCCCGCAAACTTCAGCAAGCCCCAACCCCGCAAACTTCAGCAAGCCCCAACCCCGCAAACTTCAGCGGCCCAGCACCCCGCCAGCACTAGCCCCGGCCCAGGTCCTTCAGCACCTGGCGGACGTGCGCACCAGCCTCCGGCCCCTCATAGGCTTCAACCACATCATCCACGCGCCCGACCTGCCGGATCTCTCCGTGGTCGATCCACAGCGCACTGTCACACAGCTGCGCCAAAAATTCGTTGCTGTGCGAGGCGAAAACCAGGATGCCGCTGCGCTCAACCATCTCCACCAGTCGCCCGCGCGCCTTAGCCATGAACGCAGCATCCACGGCGCCGATGCCTTCGTCCAGCAGCAGAATCTCCGGGTCGATGCTGGTCACAACCCCCAAAGCCAGCCGAATCCGCATGCCCGTCGAGTAGGTGCGCAGCGGCATATCCAGGTATTCGCCGAGTTCGCTGAACTCCGCAATGTCGTCCATTTTCCGCCGCATCGCACGCCGCGTCTGGCCCAGGAACAGCCCGCGGATCATGATGTTCTCGTACCCGGAGATCTCCGGATCCATGCCCACACCCAGGTCGAACACTGGTGCCACGCGCCCGCGCACAATCGCGGACCCGCGCGTCGGCTCGTAGATCCCACTGAGCAGGCGCAACAAAGTGGACTTGCCGGCGCCGTTGTGCCCGACCAGGCCAATCCGGTCGCCATCTTGCAGATGCAGATTGACGCCCTTAAGCGCCTCCACCATCACCGTATTCGACGAGTTCCTGCCGATCGCGCCGCCGGCAGCCCCCAGGAATGTCTGCTTCATGGAGCGGGTCTTCGCATCGAAGATGGGGAAGTCTACGCAAGCGTCGTAAGTGTCAATCGAAACCATGTCATCTCACTTCGTTGTTTCAGTTGTCGCGGCTGTCGGGCGCTCGCACGCCGGGCGCTTACTTGCCAAAGCCAAGCCAGCCGCCAGTCGCAAAGCCAAGCCATACCAAGCACACCAGCTGGCACGCCTATACCCAGTAGCTCACGCGGAAGCGCCAGCGGCGCATCACCAGCAGAGCCAGCGCAAGCCCAATCACCGTCAGCACTGCGACAATCCCCCAGTGGTAGGCGGGGACTGGCTCGCCGATCATCGGCCCGCGGACGATCTCCAGGTAGTGGTACAGCGGGTTGATCTCTGCAATGCGAGCTCGTTCGGCCACTGCCCCGCCTTGGTCGCGGAGGGTTTTGGTGGTCCAGACGATGGGCGTCATATAAAAGGCCAGTTGGACCAGCGAATCCAGCAGCGGGGCTACGTCGCGGAAGCGGGTGGCGATGATGCCGAAGAACATGGTCACCCAGATGCCGTTGGCGATCATCAGGGCCATGGCGGGCACGACCAGCAGCACCTCCCATCCGAGCGAGGGGCGGAACACGGCCAGCAGCACCAGCCAGATCACCAGGTTGTGCAGGAGGAAGAGGAATTGCCTCCACACCAGGCGATACACGTGTACCGACAGGGCCGACGGCAGCTGTTTAATCAGCCCCTCGTTGGCAATAAACACCTCGGAGCCGTCCTTAATGCAGCCTGCGATGAAGCCCCACAGGATCAGGCCGACGGCCACGTGCGGCAGGAAGCTGGCGAGGTCCTGCTGGAATAGCAGGCTGTACAGCAGGCCGAGGGCCAGGGCCATCACGCCGGTGGCAATGGTGATCCATAGCGGACCGAGGGTACTGCGGCGGTAGCGTTGTTTAATGTCCTGCCAGCCGAGCGCGAGCCATAGTTCGCGCTGCGCCAGGCCGCGCTTGAGGTCGTCCCAGGCGGCGGCGAAGGTCTGGGAGTTGCTAGCGGGGATGTCGCCGTCTGCCGCGGCGGTGATCCTTTGTAGATCCGCGGCCTCTGGCATTTTCTGTGGCATGAGTTCCTGCTTTTAAGTTGCTGTTGCTTTAAGGCACCTTATTTTACTTTGTGACGCCAACACCTCCTATTCCCGGCGCGTCCCGCTAACGTGTTGGCGGTCACGGTCGCTGACGGTGTTGCCTGTCCGGCGGGCAGGCTAGTATCGGTTGGGCAGAAGTGAAGTCCGAAGCAGTCTAGGAAGATAAGGAGTTCCAGTGTTCGATGTGCCACGGGTGCGGGGGTTGTATGCATCGTTATCGGATGGCTGGACGTACCTCAATGCGCAGGATTTTCCGCAGGTGCCGGAGCGGGTGTCCTCGGCGGTAGCGCGCAGCTTTAGGGTGGCTTCTTTGTTGGAGCCGCTGGAATCCGCGACGGGTTCACACTCTCGGGCGCAGCGTCCGGGTCGGCGTATCGGGGAGTCTTTCGGGGATTCCGCGCGGATCGCCATTGCGGATCTGACGGGTGCGCGCCCGGAGAATGTGGTGCTGGGGGCTTCCCGCGCAGCACTGTTGGATAATCTCGCGCACGCACTGTACCGGCGGTTGCGCCTGGGGCAGGAGGTTGTGCTGTCCCGTATTGATGATCCCGCGAATGTGGCCCCGTGGAAGACTGCGGCGGATCTTTATGGCGCGCGGGTGCGCTGGGCGGAGCCGGATCTTTTCAGCGGTGTGCTGCCCGCCTGGCAGTTTGCGAACCTGGTGGAGCACGAGACTTCGGTGGTCGCGGTTTCCGCTGCGAACCGTTATGTCGGCGCGGTGACGGATGTGCGTGCCATTGCCGATTGTGTGCGGGCGAAGTCCCGGGCGTTGTTGGTGGTGGACGTGGATTCTTTCGCTCCTTATCGCGTGGTGGATGTGGAGCAGATGGGCGCGGATGTGTTGGCTTTGGATGTGGCCAGCTTGGGCGGGCCGAGTGTGGGCGCGCTCGTGTTTAAGGACGATGCCACCCGTCAGGCCATCTTCCGCTCTGGGCACGGTGTGGGTGTCGGTGGCGTGTCCGAGGGGCTCCTGGGTGGCGTTTCGGAGGCCGTGGATCACCTGGCTCGCCTGGATGATTCCGCTCGTGGTACGCGCCGTTCGCGGTTGAAGACGGGTCTGCCGCAGGCCGCTGAACATCTGAAGACGCTGGCTGCACACCTGGTCGAGGGCTTGCAGAGCCTCGGTACGGTGCATGTCATTGGCGTGGATGGGGACGGCGACGTATTGGAGGAGTTCGCCTCCGTCGACCGGATCCCGCGCGTGAGTTTCCTGGTGGATGGTGTGCCCGCAGGAGTGGTGGTGCAGCGTCTATTGGCTAATGGTGTGGTTGCAGGTGTGGTCGCGCCGGGGCAGTCGCAGTTGTTGGAGCGCATGGGCGTGTTCGAAGAGCACGCCCCGCAGAGCCAGCAGGCTCAGCGCACGGAGCAGGCAGCCAATGCGCGCCGCGGCCGCCACGGGCGCAATGCTGATGCGAACCCCGCCACCCGCGCTGGGAGCTCCGCCCTGCACACCGCCAACGCCACGGGTAGTGCATCCACTTCGCTGGGGTCCTCGCTGGATCAGGCCGGTGCAGTCGCCGTCGGGTTCGCCCCGCACAACACCATCCATGATGTGGACCAGTTGGTGCGGGTGGTGGCGTCGGTACGATAGCGTAGCCGTGTGCTTCGACTGATTACTGCGCTTACGCCAATTATCTGGGGGACGACGTATATCGTCACCACGAATCTGCTGCCACCTGGGCGGCCGCTTCTAGCCGGTGTGCTGCGTGCGCTGCCGGCGGGATTGCTGCTTTTGCTGTGGTTCCGCAAGCTGCCGAAAGGGCAGTGGTGGTGGAAATCCGCGGTACTGGGCGTGGTGAATATCGGTGGCTTCTTTGCACTGCTGTTCGCCGCGGCGTATTTGCTGCCGGGCGGGGTGGCGGCGATCGTCACGAATACCGCGCCGCTGTGGGTCATTGCCTTAAGCCCGGCGCTGCTGGGCACGCGGATTCAGCCGTATCAGGTGATCGGCGCGCTTGTAGCGGTGGTGGGTGTGGCTTGTTTGGTACTGACGCCCGCCGCGGCCTTGAACGCCGGGGGTATCCTCGCGGGGCTCGGTGCCAGTGTGTGCATGGGGCTCGGGGCGATTTTGGCGAAGAAGTGGGGCAAGCCGGATGAGGTGCCGCAGCTGGCGGTCACGGGTTGGCAGCTGACTTTCGGCGGATTGTTCCTGGTTCCATTGTTGCTGGTGATGGAGGGGCTGCCGAGCCATCTGACCGGCCAAAATGTGGCGGGTTATGCGTATCTGACGATCTTCGGTGCCCTGATTGCGTACGGCATTTGGTTCCACGGGTTGGCGAAGCTGGACGTGGTGCAGGTGGCGATCCTGGGCGTGCTGAGTCCCGTGACGGCGACGTTCCTGGGCGTGGTTTTTGTAGGCGAACGGCTGAGCGTGGTGCAGTGGGCCGGCCTGCTGCTGGTGTTGGCGGCGTTGGTGCTGGTGCAGACGGGCGGGTGGCCCAGGAGGACTGCCCGGCAGCGCAAGTCCCGCGGCTAGTACTGGCTAGTACTGCGGCATTTCGAGCACGATCTTGCCGGTGACTTCTCCGGCGAGCAGTGCCTTGTGCGCAGCGGCGGCTTCTGCGATGGGCATGATGCGGTCGATGTGGTGGGTGATCTTCCCGCTTTCCAGCAGGGGCCATACGTTGCCCAGGGTTTCGGCGACGATGCGGGCCTTGCCTTGAGTATCGCGGTAGCGCAGGCCGGTAGCGCTGATGTTGCCACGCTTGTTGAGGAGTTTGGCGATATTCAGTTCGCCTTTGACGCCGCCTTGCATGCCGATGATGACGATGTGTCCATCCGGGGCGAGGGCTTCGATATTGTGGTCGAGGTATTTGGCGCCGATGATGTCGAGGATGACGTCCGCTCCGCCGTGGTCGGCGAGGATCTCGGCAAAGTCTTCTTCCTTATAGTTAATGGGTATATCCGCGCCGTAGCGGCGGCACACGTCTAGCTTCTCTTCGGAGCCGGCGGTGACGGCTACGGTGGCGCCGAGCGCTTTGGCTAGTTGGATGCCGAAGATGCCGATGCCTCCGCCGCCGCCGTGGAAGAGGATGGTGTCTCCCTCATTTAGGCGGGCGGTCATCATGATGTTGGACCAGACGGTGCAGGCGACTTCCACCACGCTGGCGGCTTGGGCCAGGTTGTATCCGGTGGGGATGGGGAGCAGCTGGCCTTCCGGTACGGTGGCGAGTTCGCTGTATCCGCCGCCGGATAGTAGCGTGGCGACTTCGTCTCCGGCGTGCCAGGGGGTGCCGTTGGGCCGGGTGGCTCCGTTCGGGTCTTCGATGACGCCGGCGGCTTCGAGGCCGATGATGTTTGTGGTGCCGGCTGGCGGTGGGTAGTGGCCTTGGGCTTGTAGGGTGTCTGCTCTATTGACGCCCGCATAGTGGATGCGCACTAGTGCTTCGCCGGGTTGGGGGTCGGCGATGCTCGTGCTTTGCCAGGCCAGCGAGCTGGGGTTCGCGGGATCGGTCTGGACGATTGCGTTGGTGGTGATGCTCATGTTCCCCACCCTAACGAATGGGCTGGGGTGCAGTGGGGTGTTTTCGGGAGGGGAGGGGAATTGGGTAGGCGCGGGCGGCGTGTAAGATGCATATGCGGCTTTAAGCCGTGTTGGAAGTATGGCAGAGCGGCCGAATGCACTGGTCTTGAAAACCAGCGATGGGAAACCATCCGGGGGTTCAAATCCCTCTACTTCCGCAGATACCATTTCTCACCTGTAGGGATTGGATTAATGAGGCGCCTTGGGTTGGCTGCGATGCAGCCTTCCCGGAGGCGCCTTTTCGTACGGGTTGAGCGCTGTGGGGACGGTTGAGCAAAGCCTGAAGACTCACTTAAGACTCTGGGGGTGCGAAAGGGGGTGTATGACCAATCTAATACACAGTTTTTACATAGGTTTGAACCTATATGTTGGGAATTCTTAAGGTGTCTGATGTAGCTAAAATATAAGCGCACCCGGGTTATCTTTCCGTGCAGGCAGTTGCAAGTATGCAGTACGCACGAGTCGCTTTGTTATCTATCATGTTCACTTTTGGTTAACTTAATGGTTACACCGAGTCGGAAGAGTGGGGGTGGATCAACCTAAACGACCGAGGATAGAACCTATATTTAGGAAATAGCTGAGATTTGCACCGAACGGAAATGGCGTCAAAAAACTTGGGTGGGAAAGGGGTGCGTCATTTCTATGGCAGAAGAGGGTGAGTGTGGCGGCGCGGTTTAATAGGGTCTGGCGATCGGTAGAGGTGAAGATGAATTCAACGTAGGAGATGTGCGGTCGCGGTTCAGGGCTGTAGTAACTAAGGTTTCGCAAAGAGACTTGCGCGCGCATGCAATTCTTGCGCAAATGCAGATCGCAACGGGTGCGAGTCATGGCGTGTGACCTTCCCGATGCGGGTGGGTCGTCAAGAAACTTAGAGAAGTCTTTGGAAAGGACTTAACTCATGGCAAACTTGCGCGGACGTATCATCCGTACTGGTTTTGGAGCGAAGGCTCTCGCATTTAAGAACAACAGCATGAAGTCCATCGCGGCTGCTGGTGCTGTGCTGGCTCTGGCTACCACCGGCACCGTGGTGGTGCAGACCCAGACTGCTCCGGCTGCTGTCGCTCAGACCGCACCGGGTACGAACGCAACTCCGGCGAACCAGATCATCGATGCTGACATGATCGCTAGCGGTCGTGTCACCAAGGCATCTAACCTTACCGACGCTCACGGTGTGGGTAAGGGCCTGATCTCTGGCCACGTGTACATGACTACTCCTGGTGGTAACCCGGGTGCCACTTACGACAATGGCAACAAAAAGCTGGACGGCATCACCGTCTACGCGCAGTTCCGCGATAAGGACGGCTCCTACTCGCCGATCTTCAGTGCGAAGACCCACACCCTGCCGGACGTGGTCGGCGGTAACGGTGGCCAGGGTACCTTCGCCTTTGGTACGGGTAAGAAGGGCATCACGTGGACCGATAAGTTGGGCCGCGAGCACACCTGGTCGGCACGCACCGACCAGAAGCACCGCATTTGGGTTGAACCTTTCACCAACGAACGTGGTAACCGTGTTCAGATGTTCCGTCAGGCAAATGGCTTCGTGCCCGGCTCCTTCAACGGATTGGTTGAGGCGCCACTTGGTTCTTTCGCTGCGGCTGATGGCAACATTCAGCAGATGGCGGCGTTCCTTCAGGAAGTTCCGCCGAACCACGAGAACAGCTGGATGGCTGCCAAGGGCGACAAGCTGGTTGAGGACCCTGAAGGCCCAATCAACTCGGCATCAACCCAAACCAACGTTCCGAATACCCTTTCGGGTCGTGTGTGGCTCGAGACCGGTGGCCCGGACAAGGGCATTGTCGCTACTGGCCCGTCGAAGAACGGTGTTGACGAGGCGGCTGACGGTTACACCGTTTACGCATCTACCCTGACCAAGGACGGCGCTGCAGCTAACAAGAAGCTGCACGAGCAGTATAAGAATGACCCGAGCAAGCTGGCCGACGCCACCAAACAGATGCTTGAGGACCACCCCGAATACATCCTCAAGACCGTCCATGGCAAGACCGATAACGAGGGCTACTACACCCTGCGCTTCGGCAAGTACGAAAAGGGTCAGACACGCGAAGACATCCTGAACCCGGACCATGTCTTTGTCTGGGTGGAGAACAAGGCTGGCGTGGTTCAGAACGGCTACACCGGCTTCCACACCCCGATCTTCCAGCGCTTCAACGACGGCGGTGGCTTCCGCGCATCGGCAGTCCCTGGTGAGAACCAGCTGCCGATCAACTGGGGCACCGGAATCGGGTTCCAGAACCTGAACTCGCTGTACAACGTGAACTACGGCATCATGCCGTACACTCCGGTGTCGATTACGGCTGACTACAACGCGACCGACAAGCCTGCTGCCCCTGGCACCAAGGTGACCCCGGAGTTCAACGGCGATCTGTCGACGCTGTCGTCGAAGGTTGAGTGGCGTGACCAGAAGGGCAACGTCCTTAAGACTTGCGAACTCGACCAGTCCAAGGGCATCAAGGCCCAGGTCGCCGCGTGCACCTTCGACATCCCGGCGGATGCCAAGAAGGGTGACTACTTCAATGTTGTCCTGGTTTCGGGTGGCAACGACGTGTCTGCCTGGTCTGTCCTGGTGACGGACAAAGTTGCTGACAGTGTTGAGCCAAAGTACGAGGACAAGCTGGTTGTTCCTGGCAAGGAAACCAAGTCGAACCCGACCTTCACTGACAAGGACGGTAAGGACACCAAGGCTCCTG
>NZ_JBSQBJ010000009.1:0-87546 GCF_055862885.1 Corynebacterium sp. p3-SID1761
AACATCCAGACCCGGCTTCACAGTCACCGTGCCATCCTCGTTAACAGTCGCCCACGCCGGAGCACCCTCACCGGCTGCGAACTTCGCACCCTCAGCCACGTCCTCCGGCTTCGCAGCGGTCTGCTCATCACCCTGCTTCACGGTCACATCCGTGTACTGCGGATCGTGGATCTCGTTAGCGGGCTTCACGGTCACGGTAACCACAGCAGTAGTGCGGTCAGCAGAGTCATCTCCGTAGATGACCGTCACCGGGATCTTGTACTCGCCCGGCTTAACCTCGAGACCCGGACGTGCCTCGAGGCTGCCTTCTTTGTTCAGAGTGACCCAGTTCGGTGCGCCTGCACCCAGGGAATACTCAGCGTCCGCAGTGCTGCCCTCAGGAGCAGCAACAGTGGCGGTCTCTTCCTGCTTTACCTCGATCGGCTTGTAGGTCGGATCATGTAGCTCGTTGATCGCGCGCTCCGTGACCGTGACCTTCAGCTCGCCATTGTCGATAGTGCCATCGGGGTAGGTGATGGTGACTGGTACGTCGTAGTTCTGCGGAGGAACATCGCCATCTGGGTTCAGTCGAACTACGCCCTGGTCGTCGATTGTTGCCCAGCTGGGAGCATCCTCTGCCAAGGCAAACTTCGTGCCCTCTGGCAGTCCTTCGATAGCGGGGGACTTTGCGGAGCGGTTCGCTTGAACGGTGATACTACCGAGCTCAGGGGAGTAGATCTCGTTGTCCGGCTTCTTAGTGACAGTCACCGTAGCGGTTACATCGTCCGTGGAACCATCCGTGTAGGTAGCAACAACTGGGATCTGGTAATTGCCAGGCGCGACCTGCAGGTCCGGCTTTACAGTAATGGTGCCGTCCGGGTTGACGGTCGCCCATGCAAGAGCGCCCTCTCCAGCAGCGTATTTCGTACCCTCGGCAGCCCCCTCCGGTGCAGCAACTGTCGCGTTGCTCTCCTGCTCCACCTTGGTGGTGCCGGTGTACTTCGGATCGTGAATCTCGTTCTTCGGCTTCACAGTAACGGTGACGTTCACAGTGGTGTCATCGCCAGACTTATCCGGGTAGGTCACCTGCACCGGAACGGTGTACTTGCCCGGCGCAACATCCAAGCCCGGATTCACAGTTACCGTGCCGTCAGCGGCAACCTTCGCCCATTCAGGAGCACTAGCACCAGCGGTGAACGTCGCACCCTCAGCCACGTCCTTCGGAGCCTCGACGGTCTCCGTATCCTGCTGCTTCACGGTCACATCCGCGTACTGCGGATCGTGGATCTCATTATCCGGCTTCTTCGTGACGGTGACCTTCAGCTCCGTCTTATCGGCGGACTGATCCGGGTATTTAACAACAACCGGGACAGTGTAATCGCCCGGCTTAATCTCCAGCCCCGGCTTCACGGTCACAGTGCCGTCGGTATTCACGGTTGCCCACGCCGGGGCACCCTCACCGGCTGCAAACTTCGCACCCTCAGCCACGTCTTCCGGCTTCGCAGCGGTCTGCTCGTCACCCTGCTTCACAGTCACATCCGTGTACTCCGGATCGTGAAGCTGATTATCCGGCTTCTTGGTGACAGTCACCGTAGCGGTCAGATTGTCCTTGGAACCATCGGCGTAGGTGGCAACAACTGGGATTTGGTAATCGCCAGGCGCAACCTGCAGGTCCGGCTTTACAGTAATGGTGCCGTCCTCGTTGACAGTCGCCCACGCCGGAGCACCCTCACCAGCAGCGTACTGCTTAACATCACCAGCCCCTTCCGGTGCGGCAATAGTCGCGTTGCCCTCCTGCTCCACCTTGGTGGTGCCGGTGTACTTCGGATCGTTCAGTTCGCTCTTCGGCTTAACAGTGACCTTCACCTTCACCACGGTGTTATCCACGGAGGTATCCGGGTATTTAACAACAACCGGGACAGTGTAATCACCCGGTTTAACGTCCAAGCCCGGGTTCACAGTCACAGTGCCGTCCTGACCGACGGTCGCCCACCCCGGAGCCTCTGCACCCTTCGCATAGGTGGTACCCGACGGGGCAGCAGCAGAGTTTGTGGAGGTCGCCGTATCCTGCTGCTTGACCTCAATGTCCGCGTACTTGGGCTCGTTTGCCTGAGCGTCGCTGCCCACCTGAGTCGAGCCCAAGGTCTTGAACTGATCGGTCATGCAGGTGACCTTCAGTCCTGGGGTCTTCCAGAGTAATTTGCCAGCGATACCTTGCCCCCAAACCATGTTGCTGGCGCTAACACGCCCCAGGTTATCCAGCTTCGGGTACTTCTTCGGCGTCTGGACTGCAAGGGTCCCCGAGCTCTTCGCCTTGAGCTTAAGCTTGAGCTCCTGGTAGCTAATCGTAACCTTGCTACCAGACTTGCTGGGCTGCATCATCCCATAGACTTCCAGGAGGCGACCGTTCAGCGTAGTTCCAGGCAGATTAGATTCGACCAATTCTGCGTCTGCGGAAAGAGCGAAACGAATCCTATTCGCCTTGGTGTTACCTTCCTCAAAGCTAGGCTGTCCGGGCACGGCGTCAGCCTGCTGATTCACGATGGACACCGGATCGATTTTGATCGTGACATCAATTTCCTCGCCCGGGCGGGCACTCTCAGGCATCGTCACGTGCATGCCAGTCGAGATGTCATAGTTCTCATTTCCCATACCCCCACCGGCATAGACGTTACAGCGGAAATCCAGGTTCGTATCCTGCGTCTTGTTGGCGGTCGCGGCCTGGGCAGCGGATGGGGACAGTGGAGATTCTGGAACCGCAGAGACGGTCAAGATCATGCTGGCTGCAGCCGCGACAGCAATCATTGCGCGGCGGGAACGAAGGTGCATCATAAGTGCTTCCTCAATTTAGAATGAGTCAATCCGAAAGCATGACGCGGCAGAAGCGTCATTCGCTGCTGAATTTACGCCCCACTCCCAGGAAGTTCCACCCGTATTCATATTCAATCTTAATCTATTACTAATTTTTACCCCCGTTTCCTTATCAACCCCCGCTCCCACTACTCTTAATCGTCCCACATCTCCGGCGGCTGCCACGGTCGATCCACCGTCGGACGTAGAAATGCAATGGCCGACTCACGCGAGTAGCCACAGATCTGCAGGGCGTCCACAATAATCGAGCGACACTGCGCCAACACCACCGTGCCCGACAACCCCGTCCCCTCCGCAATATGCAGATCCGCCTCCGCACCAAGCTTTTGCAGGGCGCGCACGATCTCCGGGATCTCCACCGCCTCATCGCGCGTACCACGGGTGCCGCCCTCGGCGAACAACGCACCCAAATGCCCCAATTCGTTGGAAATGCTACGCATCAGCTCAATCATCTCCTCCGGTGGCTCGATCTCGTCCAGCATCATGATCTCCGCCCGGCGCGCCAGCACGCGCGTGTTGCGCATGACATTATCCACGGGCACCAGGATGCGGTTCATCGTCTTCGCATGCCGTCTGGCCGTCCAATAGATCGGGGATACCGCCACCACTTCCGATCCCCCGCCCACGTTCGTTAGCAGTGCATTAACGTTGGTCTGCGTACCGCGGGCAACCTCCAGCGCCTTGGTAATCTTCTCCGCCTTGCGTTCCTCCATCCCCTGAGCCACATCATCCAACACCAGCGAGGCCTTAGACACCAGCGTGGAGACCTCCCGCCGGGCCGGGCGCAGCGGCGAATTCGGCACCAAGGCCAGAACCAAAATGCCAATCACACCACCAACCAGCGCATCCACCATGCGGTCGAAAGACCCCGAGGTGCCCGGAGGCAGGATCGTCGCCACCAACACCGCAGAACTGGAAGCCTGAAAAGCCACGGAGACGGACTTATCCACGAACGTCGCCACCAGAATTGCCACCAGCACCACCACTGAGACCTGCCAGTAGCCACTGCCGATATTGCTAATCAGCACATCACCGATACCCACACCCACCGCGGCGCCCAGCACCAGCTCAAAACCACGGCGCAAGCGCTTACCTGCGCTAACCCCCAAGCTCAACACCGCAGCGATCGGCGCAAAGAAAGCCTGCTGGTGGCCGCAAACCTGCACCGCAATAAGCAGCGCCAGCCCAGCACCGATTGCACACTGGATCGCAAAGACCAGACCCTCACGCACGCGGATCATGCCCTGCACAGGAGCAATGCGACGCAGGTTCCGCGCAGCGGCACGCACGCCGGGGCGCAGGCGGTTGGCCGGCTCGCCCCACATTTCCTTTGCGGTTCGTGGCCGCCGTTGTGGTTCTGCCATGCCCGCCAGTCTAGGTGGTCACATCCGCCCACACTGCCAGATGGTCCGTGCCGAGGATGCGCTTAGTCCCGCCACCCAAGCACTCACCGGTAGTCATGATGTGGTCCAGCCGAACCACAGGGAACACCGCCGGCCACGTCGGCGTGTGCGCCAGGTGCCCCGTACAGTCACTGAGCTCAAAATCGCGGTAGCGCGGGTGGCTGCGCGTAGCGTTGAAGTCGCCAGCCAGCACCAGATGGCGTCGGGAATTGGCCCAATCACTCAAGTTCGCCAGGTCGCGCTCCCACGCCGTACGATACTCCTTGACCGGCGCCACTGCGTGCACACCCACGAACTCGCTGTTGCCATGCAGCGGCGCGTTCACCCGGGGTGTTTGGAAACGGGTAAGGTCGCGCACCATGTTGCCGTGCGCCCCTGTTTTTTCTTTATATGACGCCGACACCAAGCCCACGACATTATCCGCCCGATCGTTGCCAGGCCGCGGCTTAGTCAAAGGCAGATAGCCAGTTTCCTCCGCTACGCTATCCACTTCCTCTTCATTCGTTTCCAAGAGGAAGACGACGTCCGGTTTGAGTTCCTCAATCGCACGGGCGATTCGCTTATCGTCAGCTTTCCCCCAGTATGTGTTGAGGGAAAATACTCGGGTGGAGTTGTGGGCGTCCGAAAAATTGGGGGCAGGTACGCGCGGGACGATCAAGACCGCCAACACAGCGAGCACCGCGCACAGCGCCGCGCGGCGAACTGAATTCAGAATGCCCAGGCCGGCGGCAGCCAGCACTCCGGCGACCCACGCGCTGGCTTGGATTTCCGCGACAAAGGGCCACGATGCGGTGGTTTGCGCGGGCCATAGGATGCTGGACATCCAGACGATCGCCACCACGACTGCGGCGATGCACAGGTTGCGGTTCGCCGCCGGGTGGGGCGTCGGCTGGGAGAATGAACGGCGTTTGCTCAATTTCCTATTGCAGGGGGATCACTAGCGCTCAGTAGAAGAGGCACCGGAGCCATCCAGCCCCAGGGCTGGAGCTGCGGCAGGATCACAGTCGTGCAGCAAGTTCAGGCAACGCACGACCTCATCGTCCTCACCGAGGGCGCGGGCGGTCTGCACCAATGCGCCAATTGCGCGGAGCACTCCCCGGTTAGGTACGTGATCCCAAGGCACCGGACCGGTGCCACGCCACGCGTTACCGCGCAGCGCATCGAGGCCGCGGTGGTAACCGGTGCGAGCGCAGGCGTAGGCCTGTACGGGCTGTCCTTCGGCCAGTAGAACCTCGGCCAGGGCGGCCCAGGCACCGGAATCCTTCAAGTTGGCGGAGACGGCCGCCTCCAAGGACTCGCGGGACTGTGCGGATGATTCCACCGCAACCGCACTGGCTAGTTCCTCCGGCAGACGCACCTCCGGGTGCTCTGCGCCGAAGAGATCTCGACTGTGACGAATCTGTTCTGCCATGGCTCCAGCGACGCTTACTTTGCGACGGAGGTGCCGGCAGAGTGCAGGTCGTTGCAGGCCTCAACAACGCGGACGGACATCGCTTCCTCAGCCTTCTTCAGGTAGGAGCGCGGATCGTACACCTTCTTGTTTCCGACCTCGCCGTCGATCTTCAGCACACCGTCGAAGTTGGTGTACATGTGGCGTGCAACCGGGTTGGTGAACGCGTACTGGGTGTCCGTATCAACGTTCATCTTGATAACGCCGTAGCGCAGCGCCTCTTCGATCTTCTCCTTCTCGGAGCCGGAGCCACCGTGGAAGACGAAGTCGAACGGCTTGTCGCCCTCGGACAGACCCAGCTTCTTCACGGCAGCCTTCTGGCCCATGTCCAGAACCTCCGGGCGCAGCTTCACATTGCCCGGCTTGTACACGCCGTGGACGTTGCCGAAGGTTGCGGCCAGCAGGTAACGACCGTTCTCGCCGGTCCCCAGAGCATCGACAGTCTTCAGGAAGTCCTCTTCGGTGGTGTACAGGTTGGCACCAGCCTTGGCCTCCACGCCGTCCTCTTCGCCACCCACGACGCCGATCTCAACTTCGAGGATGATCTTAGCCTTCTGCGCATCCGCCAGTAGCCCCTTGGCGATCTCCAGGTTCTCGTCGATCGGAATAGCGGAACCGTCCCACATGTGGGACTGGAACAGCGGGTTCTCGCCTGCCTCCACGCGCTTGCGGGAGATCTCCATCAGCGGGCGCACGTACTCGTCCAGAACTTCCTTCTGGCAGTGGTCAGTGTGCAGAGCAACGTTCACGCCGTAGTGCTTCGCAGCCTGGTGTGCGAAAGCCGCCAGAGCCTCCGCACCAGCAACCATGTTCTTCACGGCCAGGCCAGAACCGAACTGGGCGCCGCCGGTGGAGAACTGGATAATGCCGTCGGACTCAGCATCTGCAAACCCCTTCAGAGCTGCGTTGATGGTCTCTGAAGAGGTGCAGTTGATAGCAGGGTATGCGAAGCCATTTTCCTTCGCATTGTCCAGCATGTCGCGGTAGACGTCGGGGGTTGCAATAGGCATTTCGATGCTCCTTCAAATCCTTGACTAAGGCAGGTTGG
This sequence comes from Corynebacterium sp. p3-SID1761, assembly GCF_055862885.1. Lineage (NCBI taxonomy): Bacteria > Bacillati > Actinomycetota > Actinomycetes > Mycobacteriales > Corynebacteriaceae > Corynebacterium > Corynebacterium sp. p3-SID1761. The sequence continues at coordinate 6,752 of NZ_JBSQBJ010000009.1, forward strand.
TCTCCGCCAACAATTATGCCGACAAATTCCACACCGTGCAGTCGCCTCCGGTGAATACTCCCCCTACTCCCCCGGAAGATTCGCTTGGATAGCCTTCGGGCTTGCCTACTGGCCCGCCTGGATCGTGCGTACTACCGCTTCCATGAGCATCCAGCCGGAAAGCTGCACCGAGAGGTCCCTTTCTGCAATGTCAGAGCTCGCTACCGCCCCGGCAATTGTCGCCCCGACCAAGCCGCCGGACTGTGGCATGGTCGCATCCGTTCCCCAATCTGCGGAGAACACCGGCAGGCCATCGACCTCTAGCCGGTAACGCCACACCTTTTCGGCTGTGGCCAACACAATCCGCCGGGCTATGGCCACAGATTCAGCGCCGTGCCGACCTGGCGTCGGAACGCACTCAACAACAAGAGAAAGATAACGCGCAAGAATGCCATTAAATAGGCCGCCGTCCCCGCCCGCCGTGCGCACGTTAATGGCACCGTCGCGGTCGGTTAGGTGCGTTTCGATTGCGCGGAGGAGGCCATGGATGCGGGTGATTTCTTTGACGCCCACTTCTGAGACTTCTTCATCTCCAACCCCGGCGGCGCGTCTGCGCGCACGGGCGAGCTCCACGAGCGCGCCCAGAGTGACACCCTGACAATAAGGGTGCACCGCTGTGACGGGTTCTGGGCCGGCCATCCGCATGTGGATACCGTCCATGACCAGGCCATCTTCGTTGATGAGGTTGTCGAAGGTCCAGTCGACGAGCCGTTCCGCGGTGTCGATGTCTCCATTGCGGGCGGCCAGAATGGCAGCGGGGCCGTTGGTGGGGACGTTGTAGAAGGTCTCATTTGTGCGCCACGGCAGCACGCCGGTGAGGCTGTCCACGCCCTCGAATATGTTCTCCATCAGGGGCTCTAGGTCGCGCGGGGTGCCGAGTTTTTCCTGGATTTTGGGGGTATTTGCCACCCGCTGCAGGGCCAGCGCGAGCCACGCCTTGTCATCGTAATAGTGGTTGGCGGTCAGGCGGCTGATGTTGCGGAGCCGCATGGCGCGGATGTGGCGCTGGATGGCGCGGATCCGCGAGCTGGTGGGGCGGCGGAGAGCAGCATCGATGACGTTGTCGATGTAGTGGGCTTGCCACCAGTAGTGCCAGCGGACAAACATGCGATCGCGGGTGGTCGGCGGCCAGGCGATGACGCCCAGCGTGGTCCGCGGGATACCCCAGAGCCGGCTGGCGTGGCGCTCGTTAATCGCCTGGTAGGCCAGGTCTGCGCGGTGATCCCAGAGTTCCAAGAGTTGCTGTTTGGGATCGGCTGCGGCTGTAGTTTCCTTGTCACCAGCGGCAGCCTTGACGTCGCTTTTCTCTCGCTTGTCTGGAAGTTTGAACACTTCTGCACACCTCACTAGGTTGTCGCACTTCTGCTGTTCCGCCGTAGTGCCCCGGCTTCCACTGCAGACCAGTCTATCTACAGGCTCTCCGCTGCTGCATGCTGCTGTCCGCTGCTGCATGCCCGCAATCCCTGCTTCCCAGCCCTCATTACAGCCCCCTTCACAGAGGAAAATGTCGCTAGAACGGGAATGCGTTAAAGACAATCTCTTTCAACTACACAAACATGCAGGTCACGGCGCTAACGCTTTGTGCCAACCAGCCTGCACAACCAGCAGATTCCCGATTCAACGACATCCCCCCCCAAAGACGGCCAAATAGCCCCAGCTACCAGGCCTTATCCAGGTCCGCATGCTGGCGGATCCATGTATGCATCGCAATCCCCGCCGCCACACCGGCATTAATGGACCGCGTCGAGCCGAACTGTGCAATCGACACCGTCATGCGGGCAGCGTCCTGCGCCTCCTGGGAAACACCCGGCCCCTCTTGGCCAAACAGCAGCAGGCAGCGCTCCGGCAGTTCCGCAGTTTCCAGCGGAACGCACCCCGGGGTGTTATCCACCGCCACCACAGTTAGCCCCTCCCGGGCAGCGAACTCCAACACATCCGCAACCGTCGCATGATGCTGTAGGTGCTGGTAGCGGTCAGTGACCATCGCTCCCCGCCTGTTCCAGCGCCGCCGCCCCACGATATGCACGGTATCCACCGCAAACGCATTGGCAGTGCGCACAACCGTGCCAATATTCGAGTCGTTTTCGAAGTTCTCGATGGCGATATGCAGCGCGTGCCGCCGCGTATCAATGTCCTGAATGATCGCGGACTGCCGCCAATAGCGGTATGCGTCAACCACGTTGCGTGTGTCCCCGGTATCCAGCAGTTCGGGGTCGAAGCGCGGATCCGTCGGACGGGGCTGGTCGGGATACTCATCCTCCCAGCGGCGCACGCCATGGGGATGCTCCAGCCATTCCGTCGGCCCGGGCTTATCGTGTGCTTCGGGTGAAGTGGGCGTCATAGAAAAACTAAGCAAGCCCCAGGTCAGACAGGCCCAGCAGCGAGCGGTACTCAACCCCCTCGGCCTCAATAACATCCTTGGCGCCCGTCGCGCGATCCACAACTGTGGCCACACCAACAACAGTCGCGCCAGCCTCGCGAGCTGCGGCAACGGCTGTCAGCGGCGAATTGCCGGTAGTCGTCGTGTCCTCGACGATGAGCACTCGCTTGCCTTCAATGTCCGGCCCTTCGATACGGCGCTGCATGCCGTGCTTCTTAGCCTCCTTGCGCACAACAAAAGCGTCGATGGATTCCCCATCTGCGTGCATAATCGCCGTCGCCACCGGGTCCGCGCCAAGAGTTAGTCCGCCGACGTGCGCGTAATCCCAGTCCGCAGTCAGTTCACGCAGCAGCTCTCCGATCAGTGGAGACGCCTCGTGGTGCAAGGTAGCGCGACGCAGGTCAACGTAGTAGTCGGCCTCCTTGCCGGAGGAAAGCGTTACACGCCCGTGTACGACCGCCAGCTCTTTCACGAGTTCAGCAAGGCGCTGCTTCTTAGCTTCATCAATCATTGCGGTTTCTCCTTCTGGTTGCTGCTGGCTACTGCCTGGTTACTGCTGCTTACTGCTGATCGTCTTCGACGATCTCGCCGTCGACGGTTTCGTACTCGATCGGTTCGATAGGTTCGGGGCGGGCGTGGCGTGCTTCTGGCGCGCGATGACGCCCCCTGCTCCGTCGCCGTTGCGTCACAGGAGACAGGCGCACTGCAGTGGACTTAGTCTCCTCGACTTCCGCGAACTCATCGAAGTCCTCGAGCTCATCAAAAATTGTGGCTTCTTCCGCATCATCGCGGATGACCCGCGCGTATTGGGAAAAATGGGAGCTCATGTGTTCCGGATCTTCGCCCAGTCGCGGGATGCCTCCATCGCGGCGGCGCCGGCGCCCTGCGTGTGGGTCGTCATCCGCATCTGCGTCGTCGTAATCGCCTACGGCGAAGCTTTCGAAGCTTTCTGTATCCCCGCCTTCCCAGCGCGCGTGCGTTCGGGAGGGGAAGGCCACCGGCTCAGCGGGGCGAGTGATGTCGGGGCGTTCTGGGTTCGGCACCTCGGAGTGCGCGGCAACCTCTTCGGCCTGCTCTTCAGCAGCGCGGGCGGCGGTCGTGTCGGCTCCCTCGCCTTCAGCAGTGCCCTCGCCCCCGCTGCTGGTATTGCCATCTGGAACGGCCCGCAGGTGCGCGCGACGAGAGGAGGTCTCTGCAGCCTGCTCCTCAATCGCTTCCTGGTTCACCGGATCATTGGTGTGCACTTGCAGTGGCCCGCCAGGCAGCGGTCGCAGCTGATCGGCCACGAACATCTCCAACGGCGCACTGGTATGTGCCGGGGGTAGCACCATCGCGGCATCCACCAGCGAGCGCAGCTGTGGGAAGATCGCCTGCCACACGTGGAAATCTAGTTTCCGGGAGACCCGCACTACCGTCCAATTCTGCCCCCACGCCACATCCGTCGCGACCTGCGAAAGCGCGGCCAGAGCATCCTCCACGCGGGCATCCAGCATGCGGTCGAGCGCGCGGACGTCGGTGGTATAAGCCGCGAACGGCGGCTGATCCAGCAAGTCGGTTCGCCGCATACCCGCAGGTTGCGCTCCCCCTGCTGAATAAAGCACCTGAACTGGTGATTCTTCCACTCGCCGCATAGCCATCAACGTGGAAGAACCGAGGTCACCGATATGCACCTGGTGCCCGTCGATGAACCCGCTCACAACCTCTCGCAAGGTTGGCACCCCGCGCTGGTGGTCGCCGGTGATGGTGACGGGCCAGTCCCGCGCAACCTCACTGTCTTCCTTTGTGTATTCGAAGCCGTTGTCGGCTGCCCATTGACGACGCCGCCTGCGGGGAAAACCGAAAGCCGCCATCGCTGGCGCGGGAGCGGACGAGCGCGCGGGAACAGGTTCCTTTTCAGGCGTTTCCTCTTCCCCAGACCAGTCGTCAAACTGGGGGCCATCCCACGCCTCAGACCACTCTTCACCGTCTGGGTTGTCGGTGCTGTCTACAGCGTCCCCGTAATCCGGGTCGTCCTCCCAGTACTCGTCTTCCGGGTAATCCCCGTCGTACCCGTAATCCTCAAAGTCCGAGTATTCCTCGTAGTCCTCGTACTCCTCGTTTTCCAAGCCCTTTTCCAAGCCCTCTGGGTCTTCGGTGTGTACTGCGCCTTCTGCGCCCTGCGCTACGCCAGAGCCTGCGCCCTCGGCCTTTTTTGCGCGCAGCAATAACCACACGGCGAGGCCCAACAAGGCCAAGCCGAGGAGTAACGCGAAGATGGAACCGCCCATAGAGACTGTGAGGAAAGCTGAGGAGTTGGAGTACTGAGTACTAAGAGCTGACTTACTCGTTAGCCGCCTGGTAAGCCTCAGCGTCCATCAGATCACCGGACTCGGTGACCTTTACCTCGTACAGCCAGCCCTCGCCGTAGGGATCCTCGTTGATCAGGCCAGCGTTATCCTCCAGCTCCTCGTTGATAGCTACAACCTCGCCGGAAACGGGAGCGTAAATATCAGATACAGACTTGGTGGACTCGACCTCACCGAAAGCCTCGCCAGCCTCAACCTCAGTACCGACCTCAGGCAGTTCAACGAAAACGATGTCGCCCAGTGCCTCAGCGGCGATGTGGGTGATACCCACGCGCACGGTCTCGCCCTCCACAACGGCGGAGGTGTTAACCCACTCGTGCTCCTCGGAGTACAGGAAATCAGTTGGCAGTGCAGTCATTGTTTTTAGCCTCTCTTTTTCAAACTTTTGCGGTTATTTGTGGTTATCTGCCCAAACCATACACCAGCGGACAGACAACCCTTTTTCGTTACTTTTCGCGGGAGTAGAACGGCAGCGCCACAACCTTGTATTCGAAGCGCTTACCACGAATATCTACCTCAACAGTTGCACCCTCGGCAGCCGCACCGGAATTCACAGCAGCCTTCGAGACATACGCCATAGCCACCGGGTGTCCCAACGTCGGCGACAGCGCGCCGGAGGTCACGGAACCAATCGTGGTCTCGCCTTCCGCTGCGTACACCTCGTATCCCTCGCGGGCAGCGCGGCGTCCTTCGCCCACCAAACCGATCAGGGTCTGCTGGGTGCCCTTGTCCTTAGCGGAAACGATGGCGTCACGACCAACGAAAGAATCCTTGGACTTCGTCGCAGCAAGAATACCCAGCCCTGCATCAACCGGCGTCAGCTTCAGCGACAGCTCGTGGCCGTACAGAGGCATGCCCGCCTCCAAGCGCAGAGTGTCGCGGCACGCCAGGCCGCAAGGCAGGCCGCCCAGCTGTCCGGCCACGTCCATAGCCTTCGTCCACACAGCCTCCGCGCCATCGTTGTCCACGATCAGCTCAAAGCCGTCCTCGCCTGTGTAGCCAGTGCGCGCAACCAGTACCGGCTGGCCTGCGGCAATCCCCTGGAATGCCGCGTAGTAGCCCAGCCCCTCGATGGCCTCTGCCACGGTCTCGCCCGCACCGGATGCCTCAGGAGCTTCCACCACGTTGTCTACGATTTCCAGCATCGCCTGCGCGGCCTTCGGCCCCTGTACGGCGACCATAGAGGTCTTCTCCGACTCGTTTTCAACCTCTACATCGAAACCTTCGGTACGGCTCTGAAGTGCGGAAACTACGTTATCCACATTGCCTGCATTCGGCACGATCAGGAATTCATTATCTCCCAGGCGGTAGGTAATCAGATCGTCGATAATGCCACCGGATTCGGTGCAGATCATCGAGTACTTCGCCTTGCCGATCTTTACCGCGGACAGCTTGGAGATTAGCGCGTGATCCAGGTACTCCGCCGCCTGCGGTCCAGTCACGCGTACCTCGCCCATGTGGGAAAGATCGAATACGCCCACGGACTTACGCACTGCGTGGTGCTCATCAAGTTCGCTGCTGTACTTCAGCGGCATATCCCAACCGCCGAAATCGGTGAAGCGAGCGTCCAGCTTCTTGTGTACTTGGTACAGCGCGGTCTTCTTTAGTTCGGTCATATCTTATTCTCCTTCTTCTCGTTTTTTATGACGCCCCTAGGCCCCAACGATCCTTAGTCTTCGTTAATTGCGAAGTCTTCCAAGGGCGGGCAGGTGCACACGAGATTGCGGTCGCCATAAGCATTGTCGATACGACGCACGGGCGTGAAGTACTTGGTGTGCCGCAGGCTGGCCACTGGGTATGCGGCCTTAGCGCGGCTGAAGTGTCCACCGGATACAGCTTCCTCGAAGTCGTCCCGCACAACAGAATAAGCGGTAAACGGCGCATGGCGCAGAACGGACTGCTCGGCGGTCACCTTTCCGTCGATGATCTCCTGGATCTCGTCGTAAATGGTGACCATGGCCTCGATGAAGCGGTCCAGCTCCTCCTTATCCTCCGACTCGGTGGGCTCCACCATCAGGGTGCCGGCCACGGGGAAGGCCAAGGTCGGTGCGTGGAATCCGAAGTCCATCAGACGCTTGGAGACATCCTCCGCGGTAATGCCGGAGGCCTTCGTCAGCTCGCGCAGATCCAGGATGCATTCGTGGGCGACCAGGCCGGTATCGCCCTTGTACAGCGTCGGGTAGTACTCCTCCAGCTTTCGGGAAACGTAGTTAGCGTTGACCAGCGCCATGCGGGAAGCCTCGGTCAGTCCCTCGTCACCCATCAGAGCAATGTAGGACCAGGTGATCGGCAGCACGCCTGCGGAACCGTACAGGGCACCCGAAACCGGCTGACCAGTTTGCAGGGCGGCATCCCCGTCCAGGACGTCGGCGTTCGGGTCGGCGGGCAGGAACGGAATCAGGTGCTCCGCTACACAGACCGGGCCAACGCCCGGGCCACCGCCGCCGTGCGGGATGGTGAAGGTCTTGTGCAGGTTCAGGTGGGATACGTCGCCGCCGAACTCGCCCGGCTGGGCCAGACCCACTAGGGCGTTCAAGTTGGCACCATCGACGTACACCTGGCCGCCAGCTTCGTGGACCTTCTGGCACACGTCGCGCACCTGCTCCTCGAACACACCGTGGGTGGAAGGGTAGGTCAGCATGATGGCGGCGGTCTGCTCGCCGTACTTCTCCAGCTTGGCCTCCAGATCCGGGACGTCGATAGAGCCGTCCTCGGCGTTCTTCACAGCAACCACCTTCAGGCCCGCCAGGGCTGCGGAGGCGGCGTTCGTGCCGTGTGCGGAAGCCGGGATCAACACAATGTCACGCTGGTCGTCGCCACGGGACTGGTGGTAGCGGTGGATAGCCAGCAGACCTGCGAACTCACCCTGGGAGCCCGCGTTTGGCTGAACGGAAACCTTGGCGTAACCAGTGATCTTCGCCAGGCGCTCTTCCAGATCCTCGATCAGCTCAATCCAGCCCTGTGCCTGCTCCGTCGGAACCTGCGGGTGAATGCCCGCAAAGCCCGGCCAGGTGATGGGCTCCATCGAGACCGCTGCGTTCAGCTTCATGGTGCAAGAGCCCAGCGGGATCATGGTGCGATCCAGCGCCAGGTCGCGATCGGCTAGCTTGCGCATGTAGCGCATCATCTGAGTCTCGGAGTCAATGGAGGTGAAAATCGGGTGGGTCAGGATCTCCTCGTCAGCCGCGCGCAGCACGCCGGCCTGCCCCAGTGGCCCGGCGGTAACGTCGAAGCCCGCGGAGGTGACGTCGCCGGTGCGGGAACCCAGCACCTCGATCAGCTTGGCAATGTCCTCATCCGTGGTGGACTCGCCCACCGAGATGCCGACAAAGGAATCATTGACCTGGCGCAGGTTGTAGCCTGCCTCTGCTGCGGCGCGCAGAGCCGTGGGGGCGTCGCCCAGAGAGGAACCAGACACATCAACGGTGACAGTGTCAAAGAAAGTATCGTGCGCCAAGGTCAGGCCAGCCTCGGACAGACCAAGTGCCAGGGCGGTCGCACGAGCGTGGATGCCCTCCGCGATTGCGCGCAAGCCAGCCGGGCCGTGCCAGACCGCGTAGAAACCGGCGACGACAGCCAGCAGAGCCTGGGCGGTACAGATGTTACTGGTGGCCTTATCACGGCGAATGTGCTGCTCGCGGGTCTGCAGAGCTAGACGATAAGCCGGGGTGCCCTCTGCGTCCACGGATACACCCACAATGCGGCCCGGCAGCTTGCGCTGCAGGTTCTCGGTGCAGGAGATGAAGCCTGCGTGGGGGCCACCGAAGAACAGCGGCACGCCGAAACGCTGAGCCGAACCGACGGCGATATCTGCACCCTGGGAGCCGGGAGAGGAAAGCAGTACCTGAGCCAGTAGGTCGCAGGCGACCGTTACCAAGGCCCCGGCGGCCTTTGCTGCACCAATCACACCGGACAAGTCGCGCACGCGCCCCGTGGAGCCGGGGTTGGAAAGTACGACGCCTACCAGGTTCTCGTAGTCCTCGAAAGAGACATCATCAGCCAGATCTGCCACCTCCACCGGAATGCCCGCAGCCTCGGCACGAGCCAGGGTGACGGTGATGGACTGCTGGTGCAGGGCAGAATCCAGCAGCACCACGCCGCCCTTCTTAAAGGCCTTTGCGTTGCCGCGTGCCATCAACTGCACGGCCTCAGCCACGGCAGTGGCCTCATCCAGCAGGGAGGCACCGGCGACCGGCAGACCGGTCAGATCCTGCACCATCGTTTGGAAGTTCAGCAGAGCTTCCAGGCGACCCTGGGAAATCTCCGGCTGGTACGGGGTGTAGGCGGTGTACCAGCCCGGGTTCTCCACCACGTTGCGGCGGATAACGGCCGGGGTGATTGTGTCGTAGTAACCATTTCCGATCAGCTGCTGCTTCTGCACGTTCTTATCGGCGAACGCACGCAGGGCGGCGAGGGTATCAGTCTCGTCCAAGGGCTCCGGCAGACCGATCGGGCCGGCCTGGCGGATGGACTTCGGCAGGGCATCATCGGCCAGCGCGGCGGTGGATTCATAGCCCAGGTAGTCCAGGATCTCCTTGGTATCAGCCTGGTTCGGGCCGATATGACGCTGAACGAAGGGGGCAGAGTTACGGCGAGTAGCAGTAGACATTGCTTTTTCAGGGACTTTCCGGTCGTAAGTGCACGGTCGTAAAAAGGAGCCCTCCCCACTCTGTCGCTTGTACCTGAGAGCTTCACCCGGGCAACCCGGCTTTTCTCCTTCGGCGCCCGCGTGCACACGACTGCGCGCAGGTCTTTCCAGAGTTGCCTCACTGCGACGGTTCTTGGGGCCTGAGAGTGTCCCGGGGAGGAATTGCTCCGTCGGCGGCCGACGCGGTTCAAGCGCCGAGCCTCTCCCACCACAGCTAAAAGCGGCAAAAACATATGCAGTTTTCCCCCACATCATAGCGGGCGTGGGTCGGATCACTAAAGAATCCCAGCAATGGGGAAAATCTCATTCTGGCTCCGTACCCCCGCTTGAACCGCCAAAATGTTACGCATGGCAAAACTTCCTAGCTTCCTCCCCCACGCTCTTCCCGCCGTTAACGGCGGAGTCGCAATCGTCACTGGCGCGTCCTCGGGCATTGGACGCGCCACCGTCGCCGCCCTCGCAGAGCTTAAATCCAGAGCTGCTCCAACCTCCACGACCACTTACGCCCCAACCCACATCATCGGTACCAGTCGAAACCCCGACACCATCACTAACCCTGTCGATGGGGTCGATTACCTCCCCCTCGACCTGGCTGACCCTGCCAGCATCGACGAGTTCACCTCTTCTGCCCTGAGCTACGGCCCACCCACTGTGCTCGTCAACAACGCTGGCGAAAGCCAATCCGGCCCCTTGGAAGAGCTCCCCTATGGTGCCCTGCACCGTTTATTTGAGATCAACGTGCTGGGACAAGTGGGCGTCACCCAGAAAATCCTGCCGGAAATGCGACGTAACGGAGCAGGACGCATCGTGATGGTCGGCTCGATGCTGGGCTCATTTCCATTGGCCTACCGCAGCAGCTATGTCGCGTCGAAAGCCGCCATCAAAGGCTTTGCTTTCGCCGCCCGGCGCGAAGTCAGGCCATTTGGCGTGGGCATTTCCGTGGTCGAGCCTGGGTCGATCAACACGGGGCTTTCCACGCGGCGCACCAAGTACGTGGATCTTAATGGTCCCTACGGCGCCGAGTTCTCCACCATGCTAAAGAACCTGGATAACAACGAAGCCAATGGCATTTCGGCGGAGCGCGTGGCCATGGAGATCCTCAAGCCCATCACCACGCCTCGCCCTCAGCCGCTGTATGCGACGGGGTCGATGGCGCCGGTGGTGTTCCCCCTTTCCCGCGTGCTGCCGACAGCGGCTATGCATTGGCTCATCAATCGCAAGCACGGACTCTAAGACTCTTAGCTGTGCTAGGTTCTAAAGCTGGTGTCCCAGACGTCCTCGACCGGCTCCTCCTCCCAGCCAAAGAACTCATCGTCGAAATCGCGACCGCGACGAGTAGACCAGTCATCCCAGGGTGCGGCGAACAACGCCAAAATGCCCGCTCCCACAATTCCCGTGATCATCAGCGCCCCGGCCAACGTGATCAACCAGATGGTCGAGTGGAGATAGAAGACGAACATCAGCAGCAACGTTCCGATCAGCCCGACGGTCGCCAGCACAACGTATAAGCGATTCACAGGGTGCCGTCGGTGCCCGTAGCTATTGCGCATGGTGGCCAGAAGCGGCCATACCTGCACCCCAATCAGCACGACAAAGAAAACACCGGCGATCTTCTGAACCTGTTGCGGGGTGAAGATATCCACCGCACCGGACAGCGCCAGGAGCATCCCCAGCGTCGCAACCATGCTCAGAAATTTACGTACCATCGCCCGCGGACACCCCTACACCCAAAACAGGTTGTCGCCGCCCATCACGGGCTCGCCCGACATCACGTCTATCTTTATTTCCGACGCCCCCATCTGCAGCCCCAACACCATCACTACCGGGTCGAATCCCATCCGGCCCAGCTCCCGGGGAGTGTAAGTGCATAGGGGTGTTCCCTGTCGTACTATGTCGCCTTCCTGGACATGTACATCGAAGCCTTGCCCACCAAGGCGACCGGTATCCACGCCGAGCTGCATAAAGATGCATGGCTGGTCGGCCAGCATTTCCGCATGGCGGCCGTCTATGGCATGGGTACCAGAATCCGGGCGGAGGGTGGCTGGCAATGACTGGGCTTGAATGACATACATGTTCGGCGCCACGCGCTTCATCATTCCGCCAATGGGTGCGAGCGCTTGTACAACCTCCACGCCTGCGTCGGGGATTACGGCTATACCTGCGCCGATGGTGCCAGTGGCCAGCACGGGGTCGGGAACGGAATTGAGGCTAACGGCAGTCCCCGCCAGCGGGGTCACAACGGGATACTGAACTGGCAGCTCCTGTTGCAGGCCGGGCCTACGGGGATCCTGTGCGAAACGGGGATCCATACCTCCAGAGTCTAACCGCGTGCGATGGGTCGCGAGGAGGAAGCGGACCATTGAGACCAACCTCCTACGAAGTTTTTGGCTCCTGGCAGTCCCGCGTACTCCATTGCGGCAATAAACAGCGAGGAGTGCAGCCCGGATCCGGAGTAAACACACACGTCCTCACCACTGGTCACACCATGGTTGGCAAGGATCTGCCGGATCTCCTCCGGGGATCGCACCTTGCCGCTGGCGCTGCTGTCGCGCTCGCTACGGTTCTGGAATAGTTCCTTAACCGGAATGTTGATGGCTCCCGGAATGCGACCGGCCTGGTGGTCGAAGCGTTCCTTCTTGCCAGTGAAGCGAGAATTCTCGCGCGCATCCACCAGGATGTGATTCTCGCGCCACTCATTCACCTCGTCGAGTTCAAGGGTGGGCATGCTACCCGCACGAACCTCAGTGGTACCGCGGCCGCGCAATGCACCGATTCCGCCTGCGACGTCTCCGCCCGCCGCCTCCCACGCGCCTGTGCCGCCGTCGAGGATGCGGACGTTCTGCACACCTGCCCAACGGAAAACGAACCAGGCGCGAGCTGCATAGAGGTTGGCGCCGGCGTCATAAATGTATACAGGGCGACCATCCGTAATACCCCAATCGTTAAAGCTCTTCTGCAGCTCCTCGGGGGCGGGCAAAGGGTTACGTCCGACATGGCGGGAAGGGATGGAGGCCAGGTGCACCAGGGGGTTACAGAACATGGCGCCGGGAATGTGCTGGCCTACATAGGCCTCCCAGGCGCTGTTTTCGGTGCGCGCCCAGTGCGAGTCGATCACGGTCATACGCTCGCCCCGTTTGAATGCTTCTAGCATTTCCTCGCCGGTGACGAAGGGGCTAGCGGGCAGCTGTTGGGCAATAGGGTTGCTCATAGTTGCCAAGTCTAGAACCCCGCGTGCGCCGATGTTGCATACGTGTGGCTACAGTGGCGCTCCGTTACTCCGGTGCCCTATTGTTTATGCGCCTTACTCTTGTGCCACCGCGGCAGTTTTGCCGGGACGCCTTCCTGTTCTTTCTGGGAACCAACCCCGCACCGCCGCAAATCCGATGATCGCAATCGCTGCCACCGTCGCAATCCCCCCAATACCCCAAGCGAGTCCGGCTATCACGGCAATGGGTGCCACAAAATTCATGCCGATTTCGAAGGGAGCGAAGCCGACGTAGGCAATGCCATATTCATTCATGGTGCCGGACTTCAGATCCGGGTCCACGATCTTTAGCAGTGCAATACCTGTAGCCACTGCCGCGGTTGCCCAACCCCAACCAAAGATGCCGCGTTCTAGCCACTGATCGCCGAAGAACATTGGAGCGAAAACGAAGAAGAACAGGCAGCAGTAGGCAATGCCCAGCACGAACAGAATCAGCAGGGGCACTAGGTAGTTAGCCACCGCGTCCGGCTTAATTGAGGCAATGCCGAAGGCGATCATAAAGTCCGTCGACGCTCCGGAAATGGACTTCACGGTTTGCTGATCCAGGTACTTCGGACGTCGAATCACATGCAGGAAGACCTTGCCTCCGATACCGACCACGAAGGCCAGGGCAAACAGCGGTACGGAAACATCCGGGAAGAAGTGCCCGATGATCTGCTGACCGATGTAGGCAAACATGACGGTCACTGCAATGAAACCCGCATGCAGGGCAAGCGGCTCGATCGAGGATGGGTTTGTGGTGGCTCGGCCGATCGAGGGCTGTTTTTCCTCGTCTTCAATGTGACCCGAACGCAGTTCCCATGGCAGTTTCTCCGGCAACGTGGATGTGCGACCTGTTCGGATGCCCCAGTTCGCGAAGATGATTCCACCAATGATGGCGGCCAGTGTGCCGACGGTGGCGGAGGTAAAGCCCAAGGACATGGCGGCGTCCGCACCATGATCCCCAAACGCGCCACCGACGGCCGCAGCAGTTCCGAATCCACCTACGAAGCCGACGGGCAGCATCATGCCGAACCACTCCGGGGTGTCGAAGATGGGACCGAAGATGAAGATGCCTAGCAGGATGAATAGGCCCCACTGGCCGAGGAACATAGAGGTGGAAAATCCCCACATGTTCTTCGCTTTCGATGCATCGTTCGACGCGAAGGACATGCTGTACGGCATCGAGGCGAACACCACGGCAATTAATAGTGTGGAATAATCGCCGAGGGCTCCCGAGAACGGCAACCATCCCAGCACCTCGGGGCCGAAAATCAGAGCCAGCAGACCCGCAGTAATCGGCGCGGGAATCAGCAGGTTGCGGAACCATTCGAAGTGACGCCTCATAAACGTGCCGATAATCAGTAGCACCGAAATCATGCCGACATCCATCAGCAGGTCAAAGACCGTAAAGTCCACGAGGGCTCCTCTTCACTGTTTCTCTTCTCTTCAACGTTGCTGGAAGTCTATCGCACCTTCTTATCGACGCCCGCACATCCACCTCGCTCGTACGCCAGACAACATGCTGAGTGTTCGGTAAGTTAAGGCTGTGCATTTCTTTGTGGTCAGAGGAACAATTCGCCGTTGCATGGCATTTCACACCACGAGCCACTAACTGTCGAGAAGAGAAGGAGATCCCTCCCCATGACCATCACTCACGCTCCCGCCCGCTTCACCAACTTGGCCAAACGCATCAGCGCTGCTCTCCTTGCTGGCACGTTGGCTATCACCGGCCTTAGCGCCTGCTCCTTCAACTACGGCTTTGGAGGGGAAGACAAGGTAGCCAAGGAGGACGTTGAGAAAGAGATCTCTAAGCTCGTAAAGGACAAAGCCGGAAAGGCCCCCGAGAGCACCGAATGCCCCGATGGGCTTAAAGCCGAAGAAGGCGCCAAGCTGGAATGCAAGTTCACTTACTCCGGCGCCACCTACTCGGTAGACGTCACCGCTACCTCCGTCGATGGCAAAAAGGTCAATTACGACATTCAGGTCGCCGATCAGCCGGACTAAATCTAGTCAGAAGCGCTAGAACAGCCCAGAAGGCTCGTCCGAATAAGACCACAGCAGGTTCTTGGTCTGCTGGTAGTGCGCGAGCATCATCAGGTGAGTCTCGCGCCCCAGACCGGACTTCTTATAGCCGCCGAAAGCCGCGTGAGCTGGGTAATTGTGGTAGTTGTTCACCCACACTCGGCCAGATTGAATCGCGCGACCAGCCTTGTAGGCAGTCGTTCCATTACGCGACCACACACCTGCACCCAGACCGTATTCCGTGTCGTTGGCGATACGCATAGCCTCGTCAAAGTCCTTGAACGTGGTGACGGCCAGCACGGGCCCAAAAATCTCCTCTTGGAAAAGGCGCATGTCATTCGTGCCCTTGAAGATGGTGGGTTCGATATAAAAGCCACCGCTGCGACCCGAGATCTCATTAATGCCGCCACCGCATAGCACCTGCGCGCCTTCTTCGGGGCCGGCCTGCAGGTATCCAGTGATCTTATCCATTTGCTCCTGGGAAGCCTGCGCGCCCATCATCACATCCGTGTCCAGGGGATTTCCGACATTGATGGACTTCACTCGCTCAATGGCTAGTTCCAGGAACTCTTCGGCAATATCCTCCTGCACCAGCGCGCGGGACGGGCAGGTGCAAATCTCGCCCTGGTTGAGTGCGAACATAGCCAGGCCTTCCACGCACTTAGCGCGGAACTTGTCGTCGTGATCCATGATGTCGCTAAAGAACACTGACGGGGACTTCCCGCCGAGTTCCAGGGTGACCGGGATGAGCTTTTCCGCCACGGCCTTGTTGATGATTTTGCCGACTTCCGTGGAGCCGGTGAACGCGATCTTGTCGATGCGGTCGGAAGCAGTCAGCGCGGCGCCTGCTTCAGTGCCCAGTCCGTTGACGATGTTCAGCACACCCTCCGGGATGATGTCCTGGATAAGCTCCGCGAACAGCAGGATGCTGGCGGGGGTCTGCTCGGCGGGCTTCAGCACGATGGCATTGCCGGCAGCCAGAGCTGGGGCGAGCTTCCACGCCGCCATCAACAGCGGGAAGTTCCACGGGATGATCTGCCCCACCACACCCAGCGGCTCGTTGAAGTGGTAGGCGATGAGGTCTTCGCTGATCTGAGATGTGCGATCTTCCTGGGCGCGGAGGGCGCCGGCATAGTAGCGGAAGTGGTCAACAGCCAACGGAAGATCAGCTGCGAGAGTTTCGCGTACCGCCTTACCGTTGTCCCAGGTCTCGGCGACGGCCATCATCTCCAGGTTCTCTTCAAGGCGATCAGCAATCTTCAGCAGCACTCCGGCGCGATCCTGCACAGAGGTCGCGCCCCAACTGGGCTGAGCTTTTTCTGCGGCGTCGATGGCCTTCTCGATGTCAGCCGTCTTCGAGCGTGGAACCTGGCAGAACACCTCACCGTTGATGGGCGTGACGTTGTCCATGTATTCGCCATCGACGGGTGGTACCCACTGGCCACCGATGAAGTTGTCGTAGCGCTCCTTGAATTTGACGAGGCTTCCTTCGGTGCCGGGATCAGCATAGACGGTCATGCGCGTGCTCCTTGCGGTAACGAGATGGAATATTGAAACTGCAAAAGCTCCACCCCGAATACTCGGAGTGGGAACCTTTTGTCAGCCAATATAGTGACGCTCGTCACTTTTCACGACCATGCTGTTTTTATATTTATGTCGCCGACGGCCCCCGACCGTCACCAGCCTTTAGACCTCACCATCAGCAGCTCCGAGGGAGGTGATGACCAGACCTGCAGCCTCGTCGCCACCGCGATCAACGTCCACGCGCACCGTATCGCCGTCGCGCACGTCCCCAGCCAGTAGCTTCTTAGCCAGCTGGTCACCGATCGACTTTTGAATCAGTCGGCGTAGCGGCCGTGCGCCATAGGCTGGATCGTAGCCGTGCTCGGCCAGCCACGACTGGGCGTCATCAGTAACATCCAAGGTCAAACGGCGGGCCGCAAGGCGATCCGCCAGAGCGCGCACCTGGATAGACACGATGGACTTCAACTGCTCGGAAGACAGTGGCTCGAAGATCAGCACGTCATCTAGTCGGTTGATGAACTCCGGCTTGAAGGCGCGCTTCACCGCCTCCATGACCTCGTCGTCGGTACCGCCAGCACCAAGGTTAGAGGTCAGGATCAGGATGGTGTTGCGGAAGTCCACAGTCCGCCCCTGACCGTCGGTCAGGCGACCTTCGTCCAGCACCTGCAGCAGCACATCGAAAACATCCGGGTGTGCCTTCTCTACCTCATCGAACAGCACCACCGTGTACGGGCGACGCCGCACCGCTTCAGTTAGCTGGCCACCTGCGTCGTAGCCGACGTATCCCGGAGGAGCACCGACAAGGCGAGCGACGGAGTGCTTCTCGCCATACTCCGACATATCGATGCGCACCATGGCGGTCTCGTCATCGAAGAGGAAGTCAGCCAGAGCCTTCGCCAGCTCCGTCTTACCCACGCCCGTCGGCCCCAGGAAGAGGAAGGAGCCCGTCGGACGATTCGGATCAGCCACCCCGGCGCGTGCACGGCGCACTGCATCGGAGACCGCATCAACGGCGCTGTTCTGGCCGACCACACGGCTGCCCAGAACACGCTCCATGTTCAGCAGTTTCTCGGTCTCACCCTGCAGCATCTTGCCGGCGGGCACGCCAGTCCAGGCGGAGACGACATCGGCGATGGTGTCGGGCGTGACCTCCTCGGTCAGCATCATGCCTTCCTGCTGCTCAGCCACAACCTTCTCCGCTTCAGCCAGCTTCTTCTCTACGTCCGGAATATGTCC
This sequence comes from Corynebacterium sp. p3-SID1761, assembly GCF_055862885.1. Lineage (NCBI taxonomy): Bacteria > Bacillati > Actinomycetota > Actinomycetes > Mycobacteriales > Corynebacteriaceae > Corynebacterium > Corynebacterium sp. p3-SID1761. The sequence continues at coordinate 24,193 of NZ_JBSQBJ010000009.1, forward strand.
GTAACGCAGCTCAGCAACCTTGGCGAAGTCACCTTCCCGCTCGGCGATCTCGGATTCGCGACGCAGGTTATCCAGCTCCTCCTTCAGCTCGCGGAGGTTATCGATACTGCCCTTTTCGTTTTCCCAACGGGCGGTCAGCCCAGCGAGCTTTTCCTTTTCATCGGCCAGCTCGCTGCGCAGACGCTCCAGGCGATCCTTGGAAGCAGCGTCCGTTTCCTTGGCTAGTGCCATCTCTTCAATTTCCAGGCGGCGAACCACGCGCTCTACGTTGTCGATCTCCTCTGGGCGTGAGTCGATTTCCATGCGCAGGCGGGATGCGGCTTCGTCGACCAGGTCGATAGCCTTATCCGGAAGGAAGCGGCTGGTGATGTAGCGATCCGACAGGGTTGCCGCCGCCACCAGCGCGGAGTCCTGGATGCGTACGCCGTGGTGCACCTCGTAGCGCTCCTTCAGGCCACGCAGGATACCGATGGTGTCCTCCGCGCTCGGCTCACCAACGTATACCTGCTGGAAACGACGCTCCAGCGCGGCATCCTTTTCGATGTACTTGCGGTATTCGTCCAGGGTGGTTGCGCCGACGAGTCGCAGCTCACCTCGGGCCAGCAGGGGCTTGATCATATTGCCCGCGTCCATCGCGGAGTCGCCGCCGGCGCCAGCACCGACGATGGTGTGCAGCTCGTCAATGAAGGTGATGACCTCGCCCTCGGCCTCCTTGATCTCATCCAGGACAGCCTTCAGGCGCTCCTCGAATTCGCCACGGTATTTTGCGCCGGCAACCATAGAGCCCAGGTCCAGGCTGATCAGCTTCTTGCCGCGCAGGGACTCCGGGACGTCACCAGCTACGATGCGGCGGGCCAGCCCCTCTACGATTGCGGTCTTACCGACGCCGGGCTCACCAATGAGCACCGGGTTATTTTTCGTGCGACGGGAAAGTACCTGGACAACTCGCCGGATCTCCTGGTCACGTCCGATGACCGGGTCGATCTTGCCCTCGCGGGCGCGTGCTGTGAGGTCGGTGGAGTACTTTTCCAATGCTTGGAACTGCCCCTCCGGCTCTTCAGTGGTGACCTTTCGGTTACCGCGCACAGATTCAAAGGCGCCACGGATGGCCTCGAAGGTCGCGCCCGCCTCGTGCATCGCCTTTGCGGCGTCGGAATCACCCTTGGCGATACCGGCCAGCAGCACCTCGGTGGAGACATAGGTGTCTCCCAGCTGCTCCGCCAGTTCCTGAGCGGCGGTCAGTGCGTTCAGGGCATCACGGTTGAACTGCGGGTTTGCCATCTCGCTACCGGATGCCTGCGGGTATCCAGCTACCAGGTTCTTAGCCTTGGCTGCAATGGTCTGCGGCTGTACACCTGCAGCCTGCAATACGGGCAGGGCAATGGAATTATCCTGCTCCAGCAGCGCAACAAGCAGGTGCGCTGGTCGGATGTCTGGGTTGCCCTTGGCGGAGGCATCCTGAAGTGCAGCCTGCATTGCAGACTGGGTCATGGTGGTGGGGTTGAAGCTCGACATTTCTACATCTACCTCCTGCGGCTTCATTCAGGTCGCGCTTGCACGCTCCCGACTTTACTTGAGTACACCTCACTCAACCACTACAAGCTTGAGTCTATTCCGCTCAATTTACGTATATGAGTGTGATTTACCCCACAAATTCACCCCCGGCCTAGTTTTCTATACGAAAGCTATCGTTTCCTCGCGCTCCATTGGGTTAGATGAAGGTTATCCAAATCGGAAAATCTCTACATATATCCGTAAAAGGGGTGAAGGGATCATGCTCAGACTCCACAAGAAGAAAGCACCCGCCCGCCAAGTAGCCTCCGCCATAGCTGCTACAGCTTTGGCACTGGCGCTTCCCGGCGCGCTTACCGCCTGTTCGGACTCCTCCGCTGAACCTTATGGTCCAGGCAGCACCGCCAAGTTGAAGATGGCGGACAGCTACTCAATCACTCACCCTGTCGGCAAAGGTGGCACTCAACCTTTTCTCGATCAGGTCGAAAAAGACCAGTCAGTAGACATCGAGTACTTCTCTTCAGGGCAAATGGGCAAACAAGCAGACATCCCCTCCGTGCTCCGCAGTGGTGTGGTCGACCTGGCAGTCATCTCTCCTTCCTATGTCAGCTCCAGCTTTCCTCTCAGCAGCGTGGGCGATCTTCCGGGTTTTAGCTCCGATGCATGCGTGACCGCCTATGCACTTCGCGATCTAGTGAAGCCAGGGGGCGTCCTTTATAAAGAAGAACTCGAACCCATGAAGTTCATGCCGCTGTGGACAGGTTCGATCCCAGGCTACGAAGCGATGACCGGCGGCAAAGACCCATCTCACCCCGCCAACTTCCACGGCGCGGTACTGCGCTCCACGGGCGGCGCACTAGACCGCGTGATTGATGAGATCGACGCAGCAGGTGTAAGCATGCCCATTGGCGACATGTATGAAGCAATGTCGCGCGGCACAGTAGAAGGCACACTCGCCAGCCCGATCTCGATTACTCCCTACGGGTTGGAAGACGTCATACACGCCAGCACGTACGGAGCCCAACAGGGCAACTTCACCTTCTTCTACGGCATCAACCTAGATACCTGGAACCGCCTGAACGATCAGCAGAAGAAAGTGCTGACCGATGCGGCCGATAAATCACAACAGTCTGTCTGCAAGGAACTCAATTCCGCCCGTGAAAAGTCGGTGCAGAAGATGAAAGATGCCGGCGTGCAGTTCTACGACGTCACCGAAGACCAAAACGCCAAGGAATGGCAGAACATTTCGCAACCAGTTTTGGACAAGTGGATCGAGGTTGCCGAATCCAAGGGTCACCCAGCTCAACAGGTCGTGGATGACTTCAAAGCCGCCCTCAAGCGCCATGCACATCGTGCAGAGACGAAAGAGGCAACAGGAGAAGGAGCAGAAGAAGGGAAGGAGCAGTCATGACCAGTAGCAACTTGGTCCACCCCGGCCATCACGGCACCGCCGAACGCAGCAAATACGGCTACCAAACCCAGGATCACCCGGGCTTCGACAAGGTACAAAACACCATCTCCGCGGTATGTGCCTGGATCGCGGGCGCGGCGATTTTAGGGCTGGCGCTCGTCACGCTCGCTGAAGTCATTGCGCGCGAGTTCTTCAGTTCTCCCCTCGGCTGGAATATCTCCGTCACGGAGCGCTATCTACTTCCCATTACTGCCTTCTTTGGGCTGGTCACCACCTATCGAACGGGCACACATATCGCCGTGGAGTCGCTTTTCAACAAACTCCCGCTCCGAGTGCAAAAGACCATCCTGCTGCTTATTCATCTGGCTGTGGTTATTTCCATGGTGTTCGTCTTCATCGGTGGGTGGAACCAGACCTACATGGTGTTTACCCTGCACCACGCCACCCTTCCAGGCATGGCCGATCTCGCCACTCCCGACTGGACTTACCGCGTGATCGTGCCAATTGCAGCCGCGCTGTGCGCCTTTGTGGCGGCGCTGGATTTTCTCCGGGAGCTCATCACCCCATGGGATCACCCCTACACCGACTACGAACCCGGCGAGGAAGAGGTTTAAACCATGCTTGCGCTTACTATCGTTGTGCTGCTGGTCGCGCTGATTATCCTGCGCGTCCCCGTCAGCTTCGCCATCTTCGGCACGGCCACGGTCGGACTCATCGCCCTCGGCGGAGTCGAGCTGGCCATCGCCACGATGGAAACCTCGCCGTTCGCCGCCGTGCGTTCAAACTCTCTATCCGCTGTGCCCCTGTTTATTCTGATGGCGCAGTTGATGTTGATGTCTGGGCTCCTTAGTTCTGTTTTTGACGCCGCCAAGGCGCTCGTTGGCCGTATCCCCGGTGGTACCGCCATCGCCTCCATCGGCGCAGGCACCGCATTCGCAGCCGTCTCTGGCTCCTCCACCGCCGCGGCCGCCACGCTGGCGCAGACGTCCTCTACCCGCATGATCGATGAGGGCTACCACAAGGGCACCGCGACGGGCTTGGTGGCAGTGGTCGGCACGCTGGCAGCCATGATCCCGCCCTCGATCATTTTGGTCTTCTACGCGATTACCGCAGAGGCTCCAGTAGGCGATGTCCTGGTCGCGGGCTTCTTCCCTGGCTTGATGGTCGCACTGGGACTGGTATTGGTCATGTACATTGGCTTCCTCAAGGATCGCTCCCGTGCACCACAAGGCGAGCCGGTTCCCTTCAAGGAAAAAGGCCTCCAGCTGTTGAAATCATCCCCATTGCTGCTGATCTTCCTGGCGGTAGTCGGCTCCATCTTCACCGGCATCGCCACGCCCACCGAGGCCGCCGCCCTGGGCGTGCTGGCCGCGCTGATCCTGGTAGTCGCGAAAGGTCGTTGGGACCGCAAACAATTCGGACTTACTGTGCTGGAAACGGTGAAGACCACCGGCATGATCTTTGCCATCATCATGGCCGCTCACGTGCTGGGGCACTTCCTCACCGAAACCCGCGTGACCCCGAAGCTGGTCAGCGCCATCGGCGAGTCCTCCCTGCACCCGCTAGTGGTCATGGTTCTGATCGGTGCTGTGTACCTGGTTCTGGGCTTCTTTATGGATCAGATCGCCATTATCGCCCTAACCGTGCCGGTTACTCTGCCCATTGTCGAATCACTGGGCTACGATCCGGTCTGGTTTGGTATCTTCATCGTGCTGCTGGCCGAGACCGGCATGGTCACCCCGCCCATGGGCCTGAACGTATTTGTCGTCTCGAAGGCCGTACGTATCAACCCCATGATCGTGTTCAAGGGAGCATTCCCCTATGTCGTGATCATGCTGGTCATCGCCCTGGCTTTCCTGCTGTGGCCCCAGCTGGTGCTGTGGGTGCCGGAGTTAGCCGCTTAAGCTGGCCCGTGCCCATCGGGTATGGGGTTCCTTTCTAAAACACTAGAGAACGCATAGTGCTCAAAACCTGTTTAAGCTGCAGAGCATCCATTAGCGTTTACCCCATGTACAAAGATCGCTACATTATCCTGCAAGCATCCACCTTCACCGAAGAGAATGTGGATCCCGACCTTTTTTTCGACCGGTTTCGCTGGGCCGAATTATCCCTGGGTTTTTCCTACACCGGCGATTCCGACGGAAAGGTAATCCCTCTTAGCCTTTGGGAAATTAATGATGCTACCCACGACACTATTGAAGATCTGCAGACTATTCGCGCACACTTAACCGTGCGATCGAAAGAGGATCGCTTCCCTCTTCGCCCGTTATTTGCCGTGTGGGACTCCGCATTGCCAAGTTCCGCATTTTCAGCTCTCCACTCCATCAGTATGAGCGCGATTTCCGACTTCGGCATACCTTCAGTTTCCGATATCGAAGCTATCTCCGCTTGCGAGCGAAGCGTCAACGCATATGAACAGGACGAACCATGGGCCAGCTCCGTCAAATTGCTCGAACAGACCATCTCTCGTCACCACATGAAGCAACGAGGGAAGATCACCGCATTCTTCGGTGGAAAAGAGGTTTCCAAGGAGGCGTACTACGCGGAAAGCTTTCGCCCCGCACTAATCTCCAGCGCCTTTGAAACCATCTTGCACGCCCTCCCCCAGGGAGAGGACTGGCGAATCACCGCCACTTCTTCAACGACGAACTCAGCTTAAGCTGCTAACGGTTCCAGCGGGCACTGTGGCGTCTTAAAACCTCAATAATCCGATCCGCGTCGCGCGCGATCTGCTCGGTCGAGGCAATGACGGACACCGAGGCCACCGCCACCCCCTGACTCTCGACACGCACGGCCACACCATCCGCGCCGTTCAAGGCCACACCAGGAGCAATACACTCGCCGGTCGCGCGCATGTCTGGGTACCAGCGCTGGAACTTATTGATGGTCTCCTGCGAGCTTTCGGAAGCAGCCAGAATCCCCCACACTTGCTCGTGACCCAGCCCGGAGAGGATCGCCCACCCTGCCGACGTTTCGAGCGGCGGGCGCTGCAGACGGTTCTGCGCCAGATACTCGAACTCAGGATCCGACAGCGCGTAGTCGAGGTAGTAGACGTTGTCACCTACCAATGACGCCAACACGGCGATATAGCCCGTCTCTTCCACCACATCTTCCAGCATCTCGTGGGTGACCTGATCCACGGGTCGGCTACCGGCGAGGGTGCTCAGCAGGTAAGGGGCGAGGCCCAGGCGGAAGGCTTTATCCCGTTCCTCCAGGTATCCGGCCGCGACCAGACCATTTACCAGGGATTGGGTGGAACTTACCGGGGCGCCGATGGCCTTGGAAATGTCCGTGAGCCCGCGCGGCTGCGGATTGCGGGCCACGAACTCCAGGATGTCCGCGATCCGGTCGACGGTGCGGTGATGGGATCTACCGGGCTGCTGGTCGACGGGAAAGGGGAACCGGGACGCGTCGGGCATTGAGGGTTCCTTTCGGCTAGGTAGTTGACGTAGAGGGAACGGCGTAGCGAGAGCAACGTCGGGAGCGTGACTCAAACGATAGTAAAGGAAGATTTCACAAAAACCTTTCGCAACGAAATCACTTCCTCTACACTCAATGGTACACAAATCAGTATCGGAATCCCTATATATGTAAGGAACTGACTGGCATGACCTCCTCACCGCTCGACCTCACCTCCTTCAACAGCCTGCTCTCCGACGAAGAGCGCATGCTGCAGGAAGCCATGGCGGACTTCGCCCAGAAAACTCTCAAGCCCAATGTGCAGGAATGGTTCGACAAGGGTACCCTGCCCGCCAAGGAACTCGGCCCGCAGTTCGGGCAGCTCGGCGCTCTGGGCATGCACCTGGAAGGCTACGAGTGCCCCGGCGCCTCCGCTGTCGCCTACGGCCTGGCCTGCATGGAAATCGAGGCTGTCGATTCCGGCCTGCGTTCCTTCGTCTCCGTCCAGGGCTCCCTGGCTATGTTCGCCATCCACCACTGGGGTTCCGAGGAACAGAAGGAAAAGTACCTGCCGAAGATGGCCGCCGGTGAGTACCTGGGCTGCTTCGGCTTGACGGAGCCCGACGCCGGATCCGACCCGGCGTCCATGAAGATGCGCGCAACCCGCGACGGCGACGAGTGGGTCCTCAACGGCACCAAGATGTGGATCACCAACTCCCCCGTCGCCGACGTGGCCGTTGTGTGGGCTCGCACCGAGGACGGCTTCGCAGGTTTCATCCTGGAAAAGGGAATGGAGGGCTTCACCGCCCCGGAAATCCACAAGAAGCTCTCGCTGCGCGCCTCCATCACCGGCGAGATCGTGCTGGACAACTGCCGCGTACCGGATTCCCAGCGCCTACCGAAGATCGACACTCTCCGCGGCCCGCTGACCTGCCTCAACGAGGCTCGCTACGGCATCATTTGGGGCGCCCTGGGTGCCGCCCGCGACAGCCTGGAAACTGCCATTGAGTACACCGAGACCCGCGAGGTATTCGGCAAGTCCCTCTCCAGTTACCAGCTCACCCAGGCGAAGCTGGCCAACATGTCCGTCGAACTCAACAAGTCCGTCCTGTTAGCCCTGCAGCTCGGCCGACTAAAGGATAAGGGCGAACTCGCCCCGCACCAGGTTTCCGTCGGCAAGCTGAACTCCACCCGTGTGGCCCTGGAGATCGCCCGCGAGTGCCGCACCCTACTGGGCGCTTCCGGCATCACCCTGGAGTATTCGCCGCTGCGCCACGCCAACAACCTGGAATCCGTGCTGACCTACGAGGGCACCGCAGAGATGCACCAACTGATCATCGGCCAGGCTCTCACCGGCAAGGGCGCATTCCGCTAAGTCCCGCGCACCCCAGCCTCACCCCACTCCAACCCAACCCTCCCCAACCAGAAAGGCACAAATGGGCCCCCTTGAAGGCATCGTCGTGGCCGATTTCTCCCGCGTCCTCGCCGGCCCCTACGCAACCATGATGCTGGCGGACATGGGCGCACAGGTCATCAAGATCGAGCGCCCCGGCATCGGAGACGACACTCGCTCGTGGGCACCACCCGTCAACACCCAGGGCATGTCCACCTATTTCGCGGGTGTGAATCGCAATAAGAAGTCGGTGGAGATCGATCTCTCCACCGATGAGGGCCGCCAGCAGGCCCGCCGCATCGCCGAAGAAGCCGACATTCTGGTAGAGAACTTCCGCCCCGGCACGATGCAGCGCATGGGATTGGATTATGAAACACTCCGCCAGCACAACGAAGGCCTGATCTACGCCTCCCTCTCCGGCTTCGGCTCCGGCAAGGGCGCAGACATCGGCGGCTACGACCTGATGGTGCAGGCCGTCGGCGGCCTCATGTCTATCAATGGCGAAAAGGACCACCCCGTGAAGGTCGGCGTAGCACTCGTTGATGTACTTACCGGACTGCACATGGGCATGGGCATCCTCGCGGCGCTACATTCCCGCACCTCCTCCGGCAAGGGCCAGCACATCGAGATCAACCTGTTGCACACTCTGCTTTCCTCCCTAGCCAACCAGGCCAGCGCGTTCGTCGGCGCGGGAGTCATTGGTAAGGCCATGGGCAATACCCATCCCTCCATCGCCCCCTACCAGGTGTTTAAGACCCAGGAGGGCGACCTCGCCATCGCCGCCGGCAATGACTCGCTATACCACCGAACCTGCCGGGTGCTGGGGATTGAGGAATATACTGATGACGCCCGCTTCGCCACCAACAGCGACCGAGTCGCTCACCGCGCCGAATTGGCTGCAATCATCGAACAGGCATTGGCTCAAGGCAGTGCGCAGGAATGGTTTGAGAAGCTGCGCGCCGCTGGAGTCCCCGCAGGCCCGGTAAATAACATCAAACAGGCTTTTGAATTCGCCGAATCCCTCGGGCTGGACCCGATCGTGGAGGTCGAGGGCATGCGTAGCGTGCGTAACCCGATCAACTTCTCGGAGACCCCCGTCGAGTACCACACAGCACCTCAACAGCTGGGCAATCAGGCGTTCCAATAGGGGAAGTTCCCATTCACAGGTTCAGGTGAGACAATGAGGGCAACCAGCCGGCCCCTCACCCGGTTGCCTCAACCCGCCCCTGGAGAGCAAGGAGACTTCGAGTCCGTGGCACGCCACTCTTCACAAGACGAATACACCTTCGCTGAGTTGCTCGCGCTCATTGAGGAACACCGCCACGATCTGACTCAGCTCACCCGCGCGAAGCTGAATTCCATGGATCTGAGGCCCCGACCTGTGCACTTTCCGCACGTCGCGGGCACTGAGTACACCAATCCCTCCCCGGATTTCTCCCAGACTTTGGATCTAGATGAGGTATATCTGGATCGCACCATCCGCTTCGTTCTCCGCGGCATCACCCGTGGCGGCGAGTTCGCCTCTGCCCAGGGGGAATTCCTGGTGGCGACGGGCAAGGATTTCCGCAAGTTCGGCATGGGGTCGGAGCATTATGCCGCGCTAGAGTCCGCGTTAGTGGAGGCCATCGGCGAGCATATCGGCGTCACCAAAAAGCTCAGTGACACGATCAACCTGGGGTGTAGCCTGCTTGCGTATGGCGCAATCGAGGATGAGGAAGCCGAGCTGCCCGCCACCTCTGCCGCGAAGGTACTCGAGGTTCTTCATCCCTGTGACGCCGTCGCGGTGGTCCGCACACAGGTCGATCCGCCGTTGCCGTATTGGTCGGGTCAACATGTGGAGGTGCGCACTCCGCACACCCCCGAGCTGTGGCGTGCGCTGTCCCCCGCTATCCCTTTTAATGAGGACGGATTGGTGGAGTTTCACGTACGCGCGGTCGGACCGTTTTCCCGTGCAATCGTGGAGGGCACCCAAGTCGGCGAGCAGTGGGTGCTGGCTAACCCTTATGGGGATCTGCAGATTTCGGGGGAAAAGCCGGTGGTGATGGTGGCGGGCTCCACGGGTTTGGCTCCGGTGCGGGCGATTCTATTGGATCTGGTTCAATCCGAGGAGCGGCCTCCCAAGGTGCAGCTCTTCTTCGGGGCACAGAACCCGGACGAGCTCTATGAGTGGAAGAGCCTGGTGGCCTTTGAGGAGGCTTTCGACTGGCTAGACGTGTACCTGGTGGTGCAGAACGACGAGCCGGCGGCGGAAGAGTTCGATGCTTTCACTGCACGTGGCCTAGTAGGCGAGGTGGCTGCCGAACAGGGCGCATGGCGAGATGCCGAAGTGCTGATCACGGGAAACCCAGACATGAAGCAGCACACTGTGGAGGCTTTCCTGCGTGCGGGCGCGAACCGAGAGCAGCTGCGCTTCGACGTACCGCACAGCTAGTGCATTACTGCACTATTTCTCTTTGCTCTTCAACCTCACCGATCAGATCGACCCCTACGCCGAGTTCGCGATCGATGCGGTGGCCATCGAGGACCGGGAGAGACTTGCGAACCTTGTCCACGTAATTCGGGTCAATATCGATGGTCAGCACCTGTGCGGCATAGCCAGTCTCCGCTAGCCGGGCGCCGTTCGGGCCGATGGCCACAGAGTGGCCGATGCCGGTAGGACCGTCCGCAGTGCCGTAACGCTCCGGTGAACCAGGACGCGCCATTCCCGCGGCGATCAGGTAGCTAGTCGAATCCAGCGCACGGGCTGCCGTAAGCTCGCGCCACTGCTCCAGCTTCCCAGGACCGTCCGCCCAGCTAGAGGGCACAATCATCACCTTGGCGCCCGCGGCTGCCATGGCCACAAAGTGCCCTGGGAAGCGGATGTCATAGCAGGTAGCCAGCCCCACACCCACGCCGCCGACGTCAATAACCACGCGACGCTCCCCGGGCTTGACGGTGTCCGACTCTCGGTAGCCGAAGGCATCGTAGGTGTGAATCTTGTCATAGTGCGTCACATAATCCGGTCCCGCGACCAGCAGGGTATTGTGCACGCGGCGGAACTGATTGGCCTCCGGGGAGTCGCTGGGCTGCTCAGTTACCAGCTTCCCACTCGGAGTGCGATAAACGGTATCCGCCGGGGTGAACATGCCGACAACGGCGGTCGTCCCGTGCTTCTTGGCCGTATCGATCACCGCCTGGGCGAAGGGCCCATCCAGCGGTTGGGCGACTGTATCCAGCCGTCCGCTATCGAAGGGGAACATAGCCGCTTCCGGGAAAACGACCAGGTCAGCACCATTTGCCGCACCGGACGCAATGTACTTCAGGACGCGAGCCAGGTTAGCTTCCACATCCGGTTCGGCCTTCATCTGGATGACAGCGATACGCATACAGACCACCCTAGCGATTCTGCCGACATCGTGCGCTCTTTTGCCTTCCGCTTACCGAAGGCCTGTGGATAAAACTGAGTTATCCACAAGCTCCCAGGTTTTCTCTTTATTGACGCCCCTTGGTCTCCCTACACTCCCTTTTCAAAAGCACGGTCTAAAGATGCGTAGAGCACAGGGGGTTTGCATGCAATATTCGGCAATGGGGTTTCTAAATTATCTGGACACAATGGAAATCGATTCGGCAGCGGTACAGAAACGATGCGAGAAAATCACTGAGAACGGCGTGCAGTGCGCTTCGGCTGGCTATTCGGTGGCGAACGCAGAAGCTCCTGGAGTGCCTGGCGGATCAACAACCAGTGGAATTGCCACGGCGGCGGATAAGCTCCACGCAGCTTTCACCGGTTTCGGCCGGCAATTGAGCACAATGAGCCAGAGCATTAGCGCCTTCACCAACGACGTGGACTTCGCCGACAATGATGGTTCCGATGCACTCTCAGGAGCGAACCGATGAACGAGTATGGAGGTTCCGGTTCCAGTAGCTTCGGAAAAACAGTCACGGTCCACGATGTGGAACATGCCAATGTAGAGGCTCTGCGCACCGCCGCCGGACTGTTTAAAAGCAGCGGCGAGAAGACCTCTCGCCATGCAGGAGAAGCGCGAAAGACAGCCCAATGGGAAGCCGACTGGTCGGGGCAAGCAGCCGATGCAGCTAAACACGCCACTGATTCAGCGGCGAACCAACTGGACACCGCTGGTTTTAGCAGCAGCACAATTGGGAAAGTGGCGAATATTCACGCCGATATTCTTACCCCCACCAGGTTGGCAGTGAGGACGACGGTAGGGCTTGCCCGGATGGCACTCATGTCCGTCCAGCAGGATGGTGAGGTGTCAGCTAAACACCTTGGATTGATTCCCGGAATCGGCGAGGCTGCACAAAGCATGGCTCTAGCGCTAACGAATGTTCTGCGCGGGGCGCTGAAGTTGGCGGGTCTGTTGGATCGAGCCTCGGGCGGAATCATTCATTCGATCAGTAACTCCGTTGCCCTACCCCGAAGTGATTTTGCAGAAGGCGAAACCGAAGGGGCGTCACTACCGCTAGTTTCCAAAGACCTGCCAGTAGAGCGCGTGGATTCTCCTCATGGCCCCGTGGTGACGGTGGGTGATCCCAAGCATGCGGATGAGGTAATTACGCTGGTCAGTGGCGTGGGTTCCAATAATCCGGAGGCACTCCAGCGCACAGAGGCGTGGGCGCGGGCAACGGCGGCGGACGCCGCAGCACAGGGCAAGAACGTGGCGGTGGTGGCTTGGCATGGTTATGCGGCGCCCGAAGATCTCACAAGTGCGGTATCGCGGGAACCAGCAAAGGCCGGCGCTACGGCACTGCAGGAGCATCAACGTCAGCTACGCGAAAGGAACCCGAATGCAAGATTGCAGGTAGTGGGCTATAGCTACGGATCCGTGGTGGTCGGTGAAGCTGCAGCTCGCAGCGGTGCAGGCCTCACCGCGGACGAAGTCAGGCTATGGGGCAGCCCGGGCGTCCACTCCGAACAGGCGGAGGACTTGCAACTGCATGCGAAAGATGGGCACGCGGAGGTGTACAACGAGCACGTCCCCGGCGATATGATTCGGCTGACGACTACTCCTGAGCTCGGGGTGCATGGGCGAGATCCAGCCGCACCCGATTTCCATGCCCCACCGCACGAGGCCGATGCAGGCGATTGGTCCAGCTACGGTTGGGGCCGAATTTTGGATCTCTACCTGCTACGCCGCGGGGAGACAGATGCGCATAGCTCCTACATGTGGTCTCCAGAGGTGAATGCTCACTAGCGAAAACCACTATGCACAGTGCCGGCGTTCCATATCGATTAGCGCCTGCTTCAGCTCAGCTCCGCCCAGATACTTTCCGATGTGCCCATCGCTGCGCACTACGCGGTGACAGGGATAGAGAATCGGGAGTGGATTGTTTGCGCACGCCGAGGCAGCAGCACGGATGGCACGCGGGCTGCCTGCCTCAGCTGCAAGCTTGGCATAACTCCATGTCTGGCCGTAGGGAATCCGCGCCATTGCTTGCAGCACTCGTCGCTGGAACGGGGTGGTAACACGACTGAGATCCACAGGAACGGTGAATGTGCAGAGTTCGCCGGAGAAGTATGCGCGCAATTGTTCTGCAGCTTCTGCCGCGTAACAACTGGCGGCATTACCGGGGTTGCCGGCGCCGCTTTCCTGCTGAACACCTTCGAACTCAACGGCCAACACGCCTCGGTCGGTGGCCAGCACTCGGAGCGCGACGTCATCCAGTCGAACTACATTCTGACCGATTTGTGAATCCATACTGTTATTATGCCCAACCATTATGCCCCCTCACGCGAGCATCCACGCGCCGGTTGGGTCAAAGCGCCATCTACGTTGTACGGTACTAACCGTGAATATCTCTAATAATGGGGATACCCCATCTACTTCGAACGCATCGCAGGGAAAGCGCCTGGGCGCGTCCGCCGGTGAATCGACCGGGGCGCACCACCCCCAGGCCTCTACTGCGGAGGTACTGATTAAGGACGACCCGCGCACCGTTCGCATGGGCACGCTGGTCAGCCTTATCGTTGGCTCCACCGTCGGCGCGGGCATATTCGCCCTGCCGCAAAATATCGCGTCGGTGGCCTCGCCCGGTGCCGCTCTCATCGGCTGGGGCATCACGGGCGTGGGCATGCTGTGCATCGCCTATGTCTTCCAGGCTCTCGCTCTGCGCAAGCCGCACTTGGATTCCGGCGTGTATTCCTACGTGCGCGCCGGGTTGGGGGACTTCGTGGGCTTCGCCTCTGCCTGGGGATATTGGCTGGGCACCATCATTGCCCAGGTGGGTTATGCCACATTGTTCTTTAGCTCGCTCAGCTTCTTCTTCCCCATCTTCAGCAGCGACCATCCGCTGGTGCAGTCGATCTGTGTTTCGGCGCTTACCTGGGGAATCTTTATCGTCCTTTCCCGAGGCGTGCGTCAGGCAGCGATCATGAACGTCATCACCACTGTGGCGAAGATCCTGCCGATTCTGGCTTTCCTGGTGCTGGTTGCCTTCGCCGGCTTCAACACGGACGTCTTCACCTCAGACTTCTGGGGCCGTGCCGCAACCTTCGGCGAGAATCAGGATCAGGCTTTCTCCCTGGGCGACCAGGTAAAGGGCATGATGCTGTTCACTGTCTGGGCTTTCATCGGCGTGGAGGGCGCCTCGACTTACTCGAAGCGCGCACGCCACCGCAAGGACGTGTCGCTGGCGACCTTCCTCGGATTCATCGCAGTGTTCTTCCTACTCAACGCCGTGAGCTTCCTTTCCTTCGGTGTGGTCTCCCGCGAGGAGCTGGCTGCTATGGGCGACAATTCCATGGGAACGGTGCTGGAGCACGTCGTTGGCCCGTGGGGCGCTGGGTTGATCTCCATCGGCCTGTGCATCTCTGTTCTGGGCGCCTATGTCTCCTGGCAGATGCTATGTGCCGAGCCAATCACGCTCATGGCGCAAGATGGACTACTACCAAAGACAGTTGGACGCACCAACGATATGGGCGCCCCCTATGTCTCACAGTTCCTTTCCGCCGTGGTGATCCAGGTGTTCATTATCGTGTTCTACCTCAATGAATCCACGTACACCACGATGGTGCAGCTGGCTACGTCGCTCTATCTGGTGCCTTATGTGTTCTCCAGCCTGTACCTGCTGTTCCTGGCCACACGTGGCCACGGCTTCAAGCACCCGGACGCGGGCTCGAAGTTCGATATTTCCGGACCGGATGTAAGCAAGGGCACCAACCGCATTCACCTGCTCATCAGCGCGGTGGCTTTCGGCTACTCCTTGTGGCTGCTCTACGCCGCCGAGCTGCAGTTCGTCCTACTTGGCACATTGCTCATTGTGCCGGGGCTGGTGGTTTACGTATCCACCCGCATAAAGGCCGGCGGGCGCATCTTCAACACTTTCGAGTGGATCATCAGCGCCATCGTCGTTATTTCGTCGATCGGCGCACTGTACCTGATCCTCACCGGCCAGGTCAGCCTCTAAACTAGCGTCGCTTCTGTCTGTCCCACAGAACTACCGACGTCGAACGCGGGACATGCACGATCTCACCACGTGGCCGCCCGCCCGCACCTTCGCCACGCTCCATGCGCGCCTGCATATCCGCCAACCGGCGACGCAGGGCAGCGTTTTCCTTCTCCAGCTCATCCAGCCGGTTCTGCTGGGCAATGATCGTTTTAATGCCCGCCAGGTTTACGCCCTCCTCGTGGGAAAGGCGCTGGATTTCCTGCAACTGCTCAATATCCTCACGCGAGTAGCGACGGCCACCGCCACTGGTGCGTTGGGGCGTCACTAAACCCATCCGGTCATACGTGCGTAGCGTTTGGGCATGCATTCCGGTGATGCGCGCGGCGACAGAGATCACGAAGACCTCCCTTTCGCCGCCGGTCTTTCCAGTACTCATTAGTTACCCTCCCATCCTTCGCGGGGGTCGAATCCAGAGCGCTTTTCCTCTTCCGAGTACTTTCGCAGCGCACTCATCGCTCCCTCGTCCAGGTTCTTTGGTACCGCCACCTTGACGGTCACCAGCAAGTCGCCACTGGCACCGTTGCGCTTATTCACGCCGTGGCCGCGCACACGCAGCGTGGTGCCGTCCTGCGTGCCCGCAGGAATACGAACCCGCACCTTGGAAGCCAAGGTAGGCACCGTCACTGCCCCGCCGAGCACCAGCTCGGGGTAGCTCACCGGCACGGTTAGCTTCAAGTCATCGCCGTCGCGGCTGAACACCTTGTCCGGCTTTACGTGCACAGTCACGAATAGATCGCCAGCCGGCTTGCCACGCTGCCCTGCCGACCCCTGTCCAGCCAGGCGCACCTTCTGCCCGTCGACCACACCGGCCGGCACGCGCACCGTGATCGTGCGTGCCTGAGTGGTGCGGCCCGTACCAGAACAGTCTGCGCATTTGTCCTTAATTACCGACCCCGTACCCGAGCACTCCGCGCACGGGCGGGAAAAACCGAAAGCACCCTTGTTCTCACTGACCATGCCGTCACCACCGCATGCACCACATGTGTGCGGCGCGGTGCCCGCCTTGGCGCCGGAGCCGTGGCAGTTTTCGCAGGGCTCGGGTTTAGTGAGGCGGATCGGAACGGTCACGCCTCTTGTAGCCTCGCGGAACTCGAGCGTCAGCTCCGTCTCCACGTCTGCCCCGCGGCTGCGCTGGGTACGGCGGCTACCCCGCCCTCCGAAGCGGCTGCGGGAGGCGCCGGCGGTCGGATCCTCACCGAAGATTCCGCCGAAGATGTCGCCGAATCCACCACTGTGGGCGTCATTGCCAAAAAGATCAGAGACGTTAAAGCCGCCTGCACCGCTGAATCCTGCACCGCCGAATCCTGCACCGGTCGAATATGCACCGCTAGCAAGCATGCGCTTCAGCTCGTCATACTCCGCGCGCTTTTCCTTATCGCCCACCACACTGTAGGCTTCGGAAGCCTTCTTGAACCGCTCCTCCGCCACCGTATCGCCCGGGTTGGCATCCGGGTGATTTTCGCGAGCGATCTTGCGGTATGCCTTCTTGATCTCCTCTGCCGATGCGGTGGAGGACACGCCGAGGTCTTGGTAATAATCCTTCTCGGCCCATTCACTGTGCGCCATGTGTCGCTCCTTCCTTCTTGCGCTGTTCACGCGGGGTATCACTCATTAACCTTGAGTCTACCGCGCTGAACTTTTGATATCTAATCTTCTATAACGACGCCCCTACGCTTTTATTCCCTTGCAGCGTCGCTTCGGGGCCAGACGAAAGCCCACTCGAGCAGAACTGACTAGGGTGGGGCCATGGCACCCAAAAAGCGCAGTTGGTTTAGCCGACTTTTCGGCTCCCACAATTCACCATCCGATCTCGGCAGCTCTGACAGCTCGGTTGATAGCTTTTCTGCTCCCGGCACACCTGCTCCCGGCCCGGAGGATCCACCAGTGCCGTTGAGCGGCCTGGACTTGCACCAGTCCACCGCGATGATTCGCCACATCGTGCGCGCGCTTAACGATCTCGGCTATGGCGCGAACCCCACTCCTGAGGTGGTGTATTTCAGCAAGCCTGAGGACATTGAGAAGCCCCTGAAATATGTCGGCCGCACCCCTGGCCCCTATGGCGGCAGACTTCCGGCACCGGACGATGGCGAGGGTTCACTAATGGGCCTTGAGAACATCACGAAGCAGGTCGCGAGCGCCGAGGACTTTGCCAGGGACATGCCCGAGATGGTCAATAACTTCGTTTCCACGCTTGTCTCGTCTATCCAGATCACGACGGATATGGGCTCAATCCCCGACGCGGAGTTCTACTCCTACCTGCGTGTGCGCCTCACGGCGATCGAACTTCTGCCGGAGAGCGCGCAGGCGGATGCGTTCGAGTTCAACCCAGAATCCCCCATTCGTCCTTTTTCGGACGCCCTTTGCATCCACCTAGTCCTAGACTCACCCAACGCAGTGTTGGGCCTGACCCCGGATTCGCTGGAGGATCGAGGGCCCGTAGAGGACCTCTTCCGGATCGGCTACCGCAACCTATGGCAGGATCTGATTGATTCCGATCTTGAGGTGCAGTCCATCCAGGCGGACAAGAGCAAGCCCGGAGAACGCGTGTGGTTGTTCGTTGGATCCTCGTACTACGTGGGGTCTATTCCGATTCTGTTGGATGACATCGTCGAGCGTTACCTACCCCAAATCGATCGCGAGTCTGGGTTGTTGCTGGCAGCTCCGCATCGCCATGTAACGCTGCTCCGCGAGATGGATGAGGGCAGCGATCTCATGGGATCCATCAAGATGATGGCAACCCTGGCCGCCAACCAGTTCTCCCAGCAGGCAGGCGCGTTGAGTCCACGCCTGATGATCTCTCACATGGGCGAGGTGACTACGTTCACCAATGTGAAGTGGAATAGCGACCACACTGCGGAGCTTGAGGTCAAGCCGACCGCATACCTCACCGAGAAGCTTCATCTCGGTGACCTAGGGGATGGAGGCGGCCTCGCCTAGAACGGTGGCTCTTCCTCTTGGTTGCGCTGTTGTTTCCGCTGGTTGAACTCCACCACCCTCCGCGTTCGCTTTATGGCTCGGTGCCGGAATGTGAATCTTCCCAGCGGGCCGTTCGGAGTGGTGATCACGGTGTGGCCGTCGCCGTGGCTGCTCCAGGTTTCCACTCCATCGGAGGAGATCTCCACATCCCATGCTCCGGTCGTCTTCGCATTGTGATGCTTTGCACAGAGACAGTGGAGGTTTGACGTATCAGTCGGCCCGCCTTCCGGGTTGTTATGCACGAAGCGTTTGACGTGATCCAGCTGGCATTTGTGGGCAGGCACGTCGCAACCGGGGAACCGGCAAGTCCCGTCCCGCCCTTCCACGCTCGCGCGAATCAGCGGCGTCGGAGTATAACCAGCCGTGGTGGCCTTCCCCGGAGCCTGCAGATGGGTCACGCGAGCCATCCATTCCTTCGTAGCCAGCGGACTAAGCCAGGTGCCAGCGGCCCAGATCTGGGAATCCGGAATATCCACCCGGCGATATAGGTTGAGGTTCACTTCTGCAGTAGCACTCCCCCGCACCAGACTTAGCAGCGCCCGCGCCCGCGAGCAGTTCTCTTTCTTCCGCACGCCATCAACCGCTTGAATCAGCTCTAGCGCCTCCAACTTAGGGAGAGTCAGATAAAACTCGGTATGGTCGCTTGGCCGGTCATCAATACTCAGCCTTGCTGCATTTCCCAGCGCATCTTCGGCACCCTCCTCATTCGCATCGTCCGAGAGCATGGGCCGATCTGCAGGATCGATCGGACAAGCCAAAGGCTCGCGCTGCATGACGATCTTCTTCAGCCGCTGACGGATCGTGCCATGCCCAAGCATTGCCTGGTTAGGTCGAGTAGGTGAAAGTGCAGTGTATACATCGGCTTCTATGACGGAGGCGTGGGCGTCACTAATAGCGACAAGGCTCTGCGCGACAATCCGCCAGATTTCTATGGAGTAAGCCCCCGTTTCGGCAAGCTTCAACAACGATGGGAAGCGGCGGAAGGTTGCGCCGACGTCAATAAGCTGGATGACCCGAAACTCCGGTAGTCCCAGGCGGACACACAAGCGGGTGGTGACATCGCCGACGCATTCATGGTCGCGAGGCGTGCATGCCACGGCAAGGCGCGCATTGTTGAGATTGATGTCGCAGACTGCTGCGCTTATCGGGTCGGTAGGGTCGGTTACTTTCCAAAAAGGCTTCTGCGCCTGATCGGCGGATTGGTTGGGCGGACGCTGGTCTGGTGGCGATTCTTCTGGTGGTGTGGGTTGGTCGAACATCTTTCCCCTTTGATGATCAAAGTCCCCTGTGTTGCATGGTTTTCGTCCCGTGGTTTTCCGTGCGCAATAAGCATAGAAAACGCCCCCGACAACCCTTCCGAAAAAACACTACAAAATCGAACACTCGTTCTAAACATGTGTGTTCTAGCCATAAGAAAGGGCCCCACGGTAAAACCATGGAGCCCTCTTAAGGGGTTAACTCAGCGGTAGACCGCCAACAGGACTACTGCGGGTCGCCGATAATAACCATCGCATTGCGCAGCACCCGATCTTCTAGACGGTAGCCACGACGTAGAACGGTGGCCAGCACCTTCTCGTCACCACTACTAGTGTCCTGCACTGCCTCGTGGCAGTTAGGGTCGAATTCGTCGCCTTCCTCGCCGAACTTCTCCACCTTCATGGAGGCCATCACGGAGTGCAGCTTATCCGACATGGACTTCAGCGGACCGGTCAGATCGCCATGCTGTTCTGCCATCTCCAGGTCATCCAGGATCGGCAGCAGCTCGGAGGCTACGTCAGCCTTCGCGCCGGTAATCACGCTCACGCGGTCGCGCTCTACGCGACGGCGGTAGTTGGTGTACTCCGCCGTCACGCGCTGCAGATCTTCGGTGCGCTCGGCCAGCTCGGCCTCGATGTTGTTCTCGGCCTCGTCTGCGGCGTTGTTGTCGACGCCCTCATCTTCAGCCAGATCAGCTTCTGCCAGACCCTCGTCGACCCCTTGTGCCTCGGTTACTTCTGGTTCGGTATTTTCCGGGGCGTCCGGGTTCTGATTCAGATCTTCAGACATTACTTCTTATCATCCTCTGCGGAAGTGTCCTCATCGACAACTTCGGCGTCGACAACGTTCGGGTCATCGGTTGCAGCGGCACCTTCAGCACCGGATGCTGCTTCTGCCTCGTAGATAGCCTTGCCCATCTCCTGAGACTCAGCGTTCAGCTTCTCCACAGCGTCCTTGATGGCCTCGATGTCATCACCCTTCAGAGCCTCGTCCACAGCCTTGGCTGCTTCCTCGACCTTGTTCTGGGCGTCTTCGCTGACCTTGTCCTTGTTCTCCTCGACGAACTTACGGGTCTGGTAAGCCATAGACTCTGCAGAGTTGCGGACTTCCTGCTCCTCGCGGCGCTTCTTGTCCTCCTCTGCGTGAGTCTCAGCATCCTTGACCATACGGTCGATCTCCTCCTGGGACAGGCCGGAGCCTTCCTGGATCTTGATCGTGTTTTCCTTGCCGGTCGCCTTGTCCTTTGCAGATACGGAGACGATGCCGTTGGCGTCGATATCGAAGGTGACCTCGATCTGCGGAACGCCGCGCGGTGCAGGGGCGATGCCAGCCAGCTCGAAGGAGCCGAGCAGCTTGTTGTGCGCAGCCATCTCGCGCTCGCCCTGGAAGACCTGGATCTGCACGCTGGGCTGGCTATCCTCAGCAGTAGTGAAGGTCTCGGAACGCTTCGTCGGGATGGTGGTGTTGCGCTCGATCAGCTTGGTCATCACGCCACCCTTGGTCTCAATACCCAGGGAAAGCGGGGTGACGTCGAGCAGCAGCACGTCCTTCACCTCGCCGCGCAGCACACCGGCCTGCAGGGCAGCACCCACGGCAACAACCTCGTCTGGGTTGACGCCCTTGTTGGGCTCCTTACCATTGGTCAGCTCGGTGACCAGCTCGGATACGGCAACCATGCGGGTGGAGCCACCGACCAGCACGACGTGGTCGATCTCGTCCACGCTAACCTCAGCATCCTTCAGCACCGCCTGGAACGGAGCCTTGGTGCGATCCAGCAGATCCTGAGTGATCTTCTGGAACTCGGTGCGGGTCAGGGTTTCGTCCAGGAACAGCGGGTTCCGATCCTCGTCCACCGTGATGTACGGCAGGTTGATGGAAGCCTGCTGGGAGCTGGACAGCTCAATCTTGGCCTTCTCCGCTGCCTCGCGCAGACGCTGCAGAGCCATCTTGTCCTTGGTCAGATCCACACCGTGGGAGGCCTTGAACTTCTCGGCCAGCCAATCGACAATGCGCTGATCCCAGTCGTCGCCACCCAGCTCGTTGTCACCAGCGGTTGCGCGAACCTCTACCACGCCGTCGCCGATTTCCAGCAGGGAAACGTCGAAGGTACCGCCACCGAGGTCGAAGACCAGGATGGTCTGCTCCTTGTCGCCCTTCTCCAGACCGTAGGCCAGAGCAGCTGCGGTCGGCTCATTGACGATACGCAGGACGTTCAGGCCGGCAATCTGGCCCGCATCCTTGGTTGCCTGACGCTGTGCGTCGTTGAAGTAAGCGGGGACGGTGATGACCGCGTCGGTTACATCCTCACCCAGGTAGCTTTCCGCGTCGCGCTTCAGCTTCTGCAGGGTGCGAGCGGAGATCTCCGGAGCGGTGTACTCCTTGTCGTCGATGGAGATCTTCCAGTCCGTACCCATGTGGCGCTTAACGGAGCGGATGGTGCGATCCACGTTGGCAACCGCCTGGTTCTTAGCGGACTGGCCAACCAGTACCTCACCGTTCTTGGCGAAAGCCACGATGGACGGGGTGGTACGGGACCCCTCGGAGTTGGCGATGACCTTAGCCTCGCCACCTTCCAGAACAGACACCACAGAGTTGGTGGTGCCCAAGTCAATTCCTACTGCGCGTCCCATATCAGTTCCTCCTATTACTTCTGGGGCGAATAAAATCTATCGAGCCTTAGTCGAGCGGACTCAACTTCGCCCGCCTCTGCACACTAGTATCCGCGTTTTTCGCGTCTAGTCAAGCCGACTTGAGTTTGCTCCACTCAACTTGCTCACACCCTACTCAACTCATCGCACCTCAAACTTGTTCCCGATCGACTCAACTTTTTCAAAAATACTTTTAGATTCACCCCTGAACCTCCCCTGAAATGCGCAAACCCGCCCCACCTGTTTTGATAGTGGGTATGAAAAACCGCATACGCATAAACCGCGCCCTCATTTCCACCCCGCTGGCAGCCGCCCCACTTGTCGCTACCTCGATTCTCGCTGGGTCGGTCATTGCCGCTCCCACAGCCCTTGGCGCAACCACAGCCACCGCCCCTTTTTCTTCCGCTACCCCTTTTGGTTCCGACGCCTCACTCTCCGCACCGCAATTCCCCGCAGGATCGGCTTTCCCACCTTCCGGCGCTCTGAAAACTGGTGGCCAGGAACAAACTCACTACAACGGCGCATTCGACCTCGGCCAAGCGAGCAAGGATCCCAACGTGGGTGGGCTATCCGGGCTTACTGCCCTCACCGATGGCTCCTACCTCGCCATCTCGGATGACAAAGGCGATCATGGCCCCACGCGCGCCTACCGCTTGAACATCGACAGCAACGGGCGGGCAAAGGTCACCGGACAAGTTAATTTCACCAAGCCAGATGGCAGTGCATACAACCCCAAGGAATACGATGCGGAGGAGATCCAGCAGCTACCTAACGGCCATTTGCTATGGACCACCGAGGGCGAATCAAAGGGATCGAAGAACCGCTCACCCCTTGTCATCGAATCCGATAGCAACGGGCGGGAAATCCGGCGCATCCATCCCCCGCACTATCACGTCCCCGACCACAATGCAGCAAAAGATGTTGAACAAACTAAAGGTATAAGCCCCAACAAAGGCCCGGAGGGCATGACAATTTCTCCTGATGAGGAAACTTTTTACACTCTCAACGAGAACTCATTGGTGCAGGATGGGCCAATCAATACTCCCGAGGCGGGGTCCAAAACTCGGTTGACCGCTTACAGCACTACAAC
Source organism: Corynebacterium sp. p3-SID1761 (assembly GCF_055862885.1). Classification (NCBI taxonomy): domain Bacteria; kingdom Bacillati; phylum Actinomycetota; class Actinomycetes; order Mycobacteriales; family Corynebacteriaceae; genus Corynebacterium; species Corynebacterium sp. p3-SID1761. Next base: position 47,325 of record NZ_JBSQBJ010000009.1, read on the forward strand.
CGGCAAGCCCAAGGCTGAGTATGTGGTCGAGGTGGACCCCACGTACGCCCCCAAGGCCGATCGCGGGTACGCTTCCTTGGCTACTTCCCCGGATGGCAGCCTCTACGCGCTGCAGCGCGGTTACATCCCCAAACAAGGTAACCGCGCCGAAATCTACCGTTTGAGTCTGGAAGGGGCCACCAATGTGCTTGGCCGGGAGCGCTTGGACGGTAGCGAGGTGCCCGTTAACCGCGAGAAGGTCTTCGATTTCGCTGGGCAAAAAACCAGTGACATTCACAAGCTCGGTGACAACCTAAGCTCGAGTGGCGATAAGGCTAACACTGAGGCAAGCCCTAACATCTCTGCATCCCCCGAAAATGTTGAAGGCTTAACCTTCGCGGCCCCGCCTGCCCACTCTGCCGATGTGCCGGCTCACGGTTCCGTCACCACCGGCTCCCTTCCTGCGGGCTCCTCCGCCATCGGAAACCACGCCGGCAGCTCCACTTCCCCGGCGGAGTTAAACCGCGTGTACTTAATCTCGGACAATAACTTCAGTGATTCGCAGCGTACGTTGCTCCATTCTTTGGACATCCCCCGGCGCTAATTACCGCTCCTCACCAGCACAGGCGCGGAACGCAGAGTTCTAAGCCTGCGGGATGGTTTCTATAGCCACTGTCCGGTCAGCGCACGCTGTCAATAACCGATAGTCGTGGGAAATCAATAGCACTCCGCGGTTCGCCCGCACGGTCTCGCGCAACATCTCCACAATTTTCGCCGTCGCAATTGGGTCGAACATTGAAGTCGGTTCATCGCAGATGAGGAAGGCCGGATCCATCACAGTTGCGCGGGCCAAGCATGCTCGCTGCAGTTGCCCATCGCTTACCTGTGCTGGTCGACGATCAAGCAATTCCCTATCCAGCATTGCTCGCTTCGTATGATCCTCCACGCACTCGCGAATCACTTCCCTATTGTGCTCCCCGGCGATCAATAAGGGTTCGGCGATGATCTCTCGGAGAGTCCACCGCGGATTGCACGCATCCCGCGGGGATTGGCTCACCAACGCTATTCGTGATCGCCGGCGATCTCGCCCCGTCACCACAGGTTCTCCGTCAATCGTGACCTTTCCCGAATCTGGGAGGAAACGCCCGGAAAGCAACTTGGCCAACGTCGTTTTGCCAGATCCTGAAGGTCCAATCAGCCCCACGAGCTCACCGCGTTCAATGATCAGTTCAATTTTCTCCAAGACGGGTTTCCCTGCATAGGAATAGGTCACCTCGGTAGCTTTAAGCATTTCTCTCCCCTACCTCGGTTTGGTATTCAATGCCTCCGCTGGGCAAAGCCGCAACCAACGCGTGACTAAAGTCGGTTTGCGGTGCATCCCAAAACTCGCTGGCCTGTCTACTTTCCACTACTTCGCCCTCATGCAGCACAAAAATGTGGTCGCACACTTCCCATTCTCGAAGGTCCTCTAGATCGTGACTTATCAGCAATACTCCGAGCCCCAAATCCTTGGCCGCGGACCGCAGTAGCTCCAGCGTCTCCTTCGTTAATTGTGGGTCCAATGCTGCGGTGGGCTCGTCTGCGATAAGGAATTGCGGATTTCCCGCCAACGCCGCAGCCAGCGCCGCTCGCTGCGCCATGCCGCCCGATAGCTGGTGTGGGAAATACTCGCTGACCTCAGAGTCAAGGTGAACGCGTTCTAACAACTCCTCCACATCCAAGCCACTGCCATGCCGATCGATAATCTCTTGGAGCTGGGTTCCAATTCTCCTCACGGGCGTAAAGGACAACGCCGCGGCTTGGGGAACAAAACCCACCATTGAGCCCCGCACACTAGCTAAATCAGTACTGTTCCAGTCTGCTTCATCAGCAGTGGTTTTATCGGCTTCCGCAACGTGAGCGGATCCACCAGCTTCCGTATCTTGGGTGACCCCGCTGGGTTCAAGGTGCCCTTTGGTCGCCCCGTGCGCTGCACAATTCCCATCAGGCGCCCCAGCCGGATAAAGCGAGACCTTCCCTTCTACTCGAGCCCCTGTTGGGACCATCCCAATCAACGCGCGCCCCACGGTCGATTTACCAGAACCGGAGGTTCCGATCAGCCCGGCCACTTCCCCACGGCGCACGGTCAGGTTCACCCCACACACAATGTTTTTTGCCCCCACCTCTACGCCAAGCCCGCGAGCACGTAGCTCCCCCAACTCGCTCGTCGCCTCAGTTGGCTCCGCAGGCTCCGACCTACGCCCTCTGCGGCCTGCCCCGGCTTCTTTCTGCAGTGCTGACTTCTTCTTTTGCTTTCCGACGCCACGCTCTGCCCGCGCTGTCGCTCCTCGGGTCAGCGATACCCCAGACATCGTGGTGAGCAGCAAGATCATCGCTGGGAAAGCCAAAGCCCACCACGCCCCACGGGTGATGTCTTCGCGCGCCAAATCCATGAGCGTTCCCAGTGATGGCTCGTCAGCCTGGATGCCCAGGCCAAGGAAGGACACGGTGGATTCGTGCCACGCAGCATGGGGAGTGAGCATCGCCATCGCTACCAGTGCTTGACCAGAAGCCGCTGGTGCCAAATGCTTACGCAGCACCCAGCCAAACGAAGCCCCTGCACCGTACGAGCACTGCACCATTTCGGACGCGCGGACCGTCAACACCGCAGATCGCACGATACGCGCAACCGGTGACCAGTGAGTCAAAGCGATGGACCCCACGATGGCAGCAACGGATCCCTGGAATAGTGCGACAATAACCACTGTCAAAATGAGGTGCGGAATGGCACTCACGGCATCGTTGATGCGCATAACAATGCGATCGACCACGCCACCGAGCCCCGCCAATAACCCGACGAGCACGCCCAATGCCGTAGCGGCAACCGCAGCCGTAAGCCCGATGAAAAGGGAAACCCGCAAACTTTCCGCGGTTCGTACGAATAGGTCGAACCCAAAGTGATCAGTACCGAAAATATGCGCGGCAGTCGGTGAACGCAGGGAATTGGCGAAACTTGGAGTTCCCGCCTCGAAGACGGCGGGAACTATAGCTGCATACAGCACCAGAAGTGCAAAAACGCTTAATCCAATGAGGTGCCCACGCATCCACCTGCGGGCACTCTGTGTCTGCGAGTGCGCGCTAAACCCCTGTGCTTCGGCGCTGCCAATATCTAGATGAGCACTATGTGCTTTCACGGCTGAGTTATTTGAACTAGGGCTGTGATCATCGATCGAACTAGAGCTGTGCTCATCGGGGGAAAGAGAATTCTTGTTAGACATCGCTTACCCTCGGGTCGATCAATACGTAGGACAGATCGCTCAATAGGGATCCCAACATCACCACTACCGTGGTCGCGACCGTGGTGAATGCCAGCAGGTGAAAGTCCACGGCCACAGCCGATTCCACCGTGGCTTGCGCCAACCCCGGCCAGGAGAAAACCGTTTCCACGATCACTGCTCCGACGACCATCTCGCCGAGGCGCGCTCCGATCAAAGTGATCAGCGGCATGAGCGACATAGGCAGCACATGCCGAACGAGGATCGTGTGTTCGGAGAGACCACGCAAGCGCACGTTGGCAACCGCTGGCGACTCAACGGCTTCGGCAGTAGCGCGTTGCATCGTCAACAAAGGCCACGACAGCTGCGAGATCGCTAGAACGACTGCCGGTGCGATGAGGTATGGCCCCCGTTCCCAGTGACGGGGACTTACCGACCGGCGCGGCCCCTCCCACGGGGATGAGGTGCCAGAACACGCCAAAAAACAGCACGCTTCCTAGGGCATAAATATAGGAAGGAGTGGCTGCCACAAATACACCCAACGCGGTTATCGCCCGATCCACCACTCCGCCGGGTCGGCGAGCAGCACTCAAGCCGAGAAGCGCTGCAATCGCCAGCATCAGCAGCAGGCCCGCTCCGGATAGCAGCATCGTCCACGGCAGGCGCTCGCCAATAACTTCAACAACCGGTTTGCTGTACACCCGGAACCACCCCAGATCACCTGTAAAAACGTGCCCCCACCAGGAGACCCATTGCTGGTACCACGGGGCGTCGAGGCCCAAGGAAGAGGCAATGCGCGCACGTTCTTCGGCAGTGTAGTTGCCGTAGTTCGCGCCGAGGTGGTGCGCAAGGGGATCAAACGGCGACAAGGCAGCGAGGCCGAACATAATGAAGCTGACCACCACGGTTGTCACGGCAATGAGCAACAAGCGCGTACCAACCATCCGGCCGATCCCGCCGAGGTTATCCCGGCGCCCCGGCAATACAAACCTGCGCCAGGACTGCCGAGTTTTTGCTGAAGTGAGAACCCCGTCTGAACCGTCAACTCCGTTTGAATGGGGGGCTCCAGCCGAGCTTGCCTTATCTGCAATCCGAACAGCACCAACGTGACCAGGAGCAGGATGACCAGCACCAGAGTGACCTTCAGCGGTGTGAACGTCCGCAGTATTCACAGCGGCTCCGCCATGAGCGGAGTTAGCAGCAGAAGAAGTGGTAGAAACCGCTCTCATGTGTTATTTCTTCCAAGCGGCTAGGCGCCACCAAGCCCCCCACGTCACGCCGTGAATATGGGGTTCGAGCAGGAGATTCGGTTTCTTCCACGAATTTTCCTTTGAGACGTAAATGTGGTTGACGTTCGCCAAAGCCAGCATGGATGGGTTTTCTGCGTGCTCGGCTTGGATCTTGCGCCACAGTTGGTTGCGCTTCGCCTCGTCGTTCTCACTGCGCGTCTCATCCAGCAGGTCATCCAATTTCTTGGAGCCGTAGTTGCCTGGATTAGCCCACTTACCCGTCGCGGGTGTGCGTGTGTGCAAATACTCATAGGCCATCACCGTGGCGTCATAAGGGGCCGATCCGCCGCCCAAAACGACCGACACATCGTGTACCTTCGGTTCGATGTCTTGCCACGTGCTGGACTTGGTTTCGAACTCTAGGCCCAGCTTCTTCATCTGCGAGGCGAACTCGATGGCGATGTCTCGGCGCAGCGTGTCGTTGCCTGCATAGTAGAGGTCTACGTGGAAGGGCTTACCGTCTTTTTCCCGCACACCCTGGCTGTTCTTCTTCCACCCAGCTTCATCGAGTAGTTTCTCCGCTTTGGCCACGTCGTGTTGGAAATCCAGGGCTGGATCGTGGGCATCACCGTAGATTGAGGACAATAGTCCAGAGATCGGAGTGCCCTGCCCCGCCAATGGTCCATCAATAAATGCCTGCCGATCAGCGGCGAGGTTCAAAGCCAAGCGCACCTTCGGATCGGCGAACTCGGGCGTTTCAGGGAAGGAAATACCCCGCCAATCAGCCGTCTTGGTGACATCTACGCTGATGCCGTCCTTACCTTCTAACCCCTTCAGTTGGCTGGGCGGAATAGCGGCACCATCAATTTCACCAGCAGCTACGCGCTGCGCGCGGGCCGTATCATCCGCAGCCGTCGTAACAACCAATTCCTTGACTTCCGGCGCACCGTCAAAATAGTTGTCGTTGGCTTCAAAGATCGTTTCATCACCCCGGCGCTCCTTCAGGTGGTAAGCGCCAGTACCCACGGGTTCGGTATTCAGCTTGCTTTGGGTAACGGCCCCTTTGTCCAGCATCTCGGAGGGAGCGATCGCGTAGGTGAGTCGCGACAACATTTCGGCAAGTGGGGAACGCAACTTAAACACCACGGTGTGCGGATCTTGGACCTGCACCTCGTCGATGATGTCGTAGCGGCTGACTACTTCGGAACCGGCGGAAATGTCTTTGGCTACGTCATACGATGCCTTCACATCTTCGGCATCGAAATCAGAACCATCGCTGAACTTCACTCCCTCTTTGAGCTTCACAGTCCACTTCGTGGAGTCAGCATTGTGTTTCGGCATTTCCGCAGCCAGTGCTGGCATAAAGTTCGGAACCTTGTCTGACGACGATGGCTCTGGTCGCAGCAGACCGTCGTAGATCGGGCTCACACCGGTTTGGGCATATCCCGTCGCTGGGTGGAATCCATCGCCAGCTTTACGGTCTGCCAAAACCAGCCGGGTGGGGTACTGGCCCTCCCCACCGGAAGCTTGGCGGCTCGGGTCACCGCAGGCTACCAGCGCCCCTCCAATCATCACGCCGGTTTAGGCACATGCTGCCCTTCGCCGCAGTTTTGTTCGCATACGTCATTCCTGTCCAGCACCCTATTTAAAGCACTTATTACAAATTCATTGTCATTACTAGAAGAAGAAACTACCTTACGGCATATTTAGATTTCAGCCCCTTGAACTTTTCTCGACAGCACCGCAGGGTGCCTTAAGCTTGGATGCCATGGACATCTTCACCCGCGCCACCCCTGAACCCCCTCATGCGTTGCGACAGCATTTCGCAATGCGCTCCCACTCCTGCGATACACATACCGTCTACTCCATTGCCCCTATGCAGTTCGGGGGCTCTCATTCCACCGACGCCACGCGCAACAGCCCGCACACTTCCGCCTTGGCGGAGATTCCACCCGAACACGCAGCTTCACAGGCTGTTCTTTTTATTGCGCCACACTCCCCCTCAGAGCCATTCACAAACAGACATTGGGATCTCGCCTGGCAACTCGCGGAAACCGATCTTCGAGTTGAAATACCAATCCCCCGCGCCAATAAAACTTCCACATCACCTTCCACTCCTCCCCCACACCCCACCACAGCATCTTCAACGCACCCCGGCACACCATCTTCAACCGCTACCGCCTCCTCCACAGGCTCTGCGACCATCCGTCAGACCTACCGCAACCTCCTAACGGACCACGGCCCTCAACTCGTAACAGCCATAGCGGAATCGTCTTGCATCCCCGAGTTATTGGACGCACTCCAGGAAGCGACCGCACCGCGCACCATTGTGCTACTGGCGCCCCACGCTAAAGACATAACTCTACTGAAACAGCTCTTCAGAGCCGATAGCCCGATCGCAGACCGTGCGCTAGACACTGAAGTACACATCTTCTTCGCCAAGAAGGATAAGGGAAGCCCGGGGATCGTCGACGAAGCGTCGAAATTAAAGAAAATTGGAGCCACAGTCATCCTCCACGAAAGCGCTAGCGGCGACCGCCTATACCATCTGCGACGTTCAAAGGCAGGGCGCGCAGCCCGGAAAGCGATCATTTCTGTGGCGCACAACACAGCAGCTCGGGATATTTAAGCAACATCATCGTTTCTAAAATACTGCCAAAAAAATAGGCGCGACCAGCGGAGAAAACTTCACCAAAGCCCTGTTCAATTGTTAATCTACCTAGCAAGTAATTAGTTCATACATATTCCGATTCCAGCTCGGATGTGAACTACTTGACTGAGTCACCGTGGCTCATACAGGACTTGCGAGGAGCACAACATGGACCTGCTTGCAGCAGGGCAGGCGACCTCCAATGACATTCCATGGAACATCACCGTTCCACTGGGCATCATTGGCGCGCTGCTTTCACTGCCCGCCTGGATTTTCTTCATCCGTGGCGCGGCGCAGATCTTTACCACGATCCGCCTCGGCCAACCGGCGCTGAAGAGGACGGACAATCCCGCCGGCCGACTGATGAACCTGATTAAGGAGATCGTCGGCCACACCAAGATGGCTAAGAAGCCGGGAGTAGCGATTGCTCACTGGCTGGTCATGGTCGGATTCCTGCTGGGATCCATGGTGTGGTTCGAGGCCTACATCCAGATCTTTGACCCCGAGGGTGGCTGGCCCATCATCGGCGGCTGGGGTGTATACCACTTCATCGACGAGCTGCTGGGCCTTGGCACTGTCATCGGCATTATCGCGCTGATCATCGTGCGCCAGAACATCGGCGACAAGGACAAGAAGGCTCGCTTCTACGGCTCCAACTCCGGCGCAGCGTACTTCGTCGAAGCCGTTGTGCTGATCGAAGGCCTGGGCATGATCTTCGTAAAGGCCTCCAAGATCGCGACCTTCGCGAGCTACGAGGGCGGCCACGCTGCCACCGACTTCTTTACGATGCAGCTGGCCAAGATCCTGCCGGAGTCTCCTCTACTGGTCTCCATCTTTGCGCTGATCAAGTTGCTGTCCGGCATGATCTGGCTGTTTATCGTGGGCCAGAACATCAAGTGGGGCGTTGCATGGCACCGCTTCATGGCTTTTTTCAACATCTTCCTGAAACGCAACTCCGATGGCCGCAACGCCCTGGGTGCAGCGAAGCCGCTGACCTCCGGTGGTCGCATGCTGACCATGGAGAATGCAGATCCGGAGGAAGACGCGATCGGCGTAGGCAAGATCGACGACTTCACCTGGAAGGGCTGGATGGACTTCACCTCGTGTACCGAGTGTGGTCGCTGCCAGGAGCAGTGCCCGGCGTGGAACACCGCGAAGCCGCTAAGCCCGAAGCTGCTGGTCACCAACCTGCGTGACCACGCCATTGAGTCCGCACCGTACCTGAAGGCCACCCGCAAAGACGAGAAGCACAGCGGTGGCATGTTCTCCGGCGATGGCGCTACCACTGCCGTTCTGGATGACCCTTCTGTTGACGCCCACGCGGACATGCCGTTGCTGCAGCTGGTAGCTGCGGGCGAGATGGGTGTTATCGACCCCGACGTACTGTGGTCCTGCACCAACTGTGGCGCCTGCGTGGAGCAGTGCCCTGTCGATATCGAGCACATCGACCACATCGTCGATATGCGCCGTTACCAGGTACTCGTTGAGTCCGACTTCCCAACCGAGCTGGGTGGCCTGTTCAAGAACCTGGAAACCAAGGGCAACCCGTGGGGCCAGAACAACAACAAGCGCTCCGACTGGATCCAGAAGGCCAAGGAAGATGGCATCGAGGTGCCGGTATTCGGCGAGGACATCGAGAACTTCGACGACACCGAGTACCTGTTCTGGGTTGGTTGTGCGGGCGTCTACGACGACAACGCAGTAAAGACCACCCGTGCTGTCGCCGACCTGCTATACACCGCCGGTGTGAAGTTCGCCGTACTGGGCGAGGGCGAAGGCTGTACTGGTGACTCCGCCCGCCGTGCCGGCAACGAGTTCCTCTTCCAGATGCTGGCAGAGCAGAACATTGAAATGCTCGACAACGCTTTCGACGGCGTTCCGCCGAAGCAGCGCAAGATCGTCGTGACCTGTGCACACTGCTTCAACACCCTGCGCAACGAGTACCCGGACCTGGGCGGTAACTACCAGGTTGTCCACCACACGCAGCTGCTGAACAAGCTGATCCGCGAGGGTCGCCTGGAGCCGGTTGCCGCACCGCAGAGTGGCCGCCAGGTCACCTACCACGACCCGTGCTTCCTGGGCCGCCACAACAAGGTCTTTGAGGCTCCACGTGAGCTGATCGGCGCTTCCGGCGCCAACCTGGTGGAGATGGATCGCAACCGCGATACCGGCTTCTGCTGTGGTGCCGGTGGTGCTCGCATGTGGATGGAAGAGCACCTGGGCGAGCGCATCAACCTGAACCGTACCGACGAGGCTCTGGCAACCGGTTCGGATGCCATCGCCATCGGCTGCCCGTTCTGTAAGACGATGATGACGGACGGCGTGAACAACCGTCAGTCCGACATCGAAGACAAGAGCCAGCGCACCCAGGTTATGGACATCGCCCAGATGTTCCGCGAGTCCGTCTTGGTTGACGGCGAACTGCCAGCACCGAAGTCTCCGGAGTTCCTGGTTGCGCCGGAGCGTGGCTGGGTAGACGAGGAGAAGCTGGCCCGCGAAGAGGCTGAGCGCAAGGCCGAGGAAGAAGCCAAGAAGAAGGCTGCCGAGGAAAAGAAGCGCAAGGCTGAAGAAGCTAAGAAGAAGGAAGCTGCTGGTGGCGCCGCCGCTGCTGGAGCCGCCGCCGCTGGTACCGCTGCTGCAGCACCGAGTGCACCGAGTGCTCCTGCTGCACCGGGTGCTCCAAAGGCTCCGTCCGCTGGCGCTCCGGCTGCACCGGGTGCTCCGGGCGCTCCTGCTGCACCATCTGCTCCGGGCGCTCCAGGTGCTCCGGCTGCTCCGTCCGCGGGCGCTCCTGCTGCGCCATCTGCTCCGGGCGCTCCAAAGGCTCCGCCCGCTGGCGCTCCTGCTGCTCCGTCCGCTCCAGGTGCTCCGGCAGCTCCATCCGCTGGCGCACCATCTGCTCCGGGCGCACCTGCTGCACCGGGTGCTCCAAAGGCTCCGTCCGCTGGCGCTCCTGCTGCTCCGTCCGCTCCAGGTGCTCCGGCAGCTCCATCCGCTGGCGCACCATCTGCTCCGGGCGCTCCTGCTGCACCGGGTGCTCCAAAGGCTCCGTCCGCTGGTGCTCCTTCTGCACCATCTGCTCCGGGCGCTCCAGGTGCTCCGGCAGCTCCGTCCGCGGGCGCTCCGGCAGCTCCGTCCGCTCCTGCTAAGGAAGAGCCAGCAGCAGCTGAAACGACTTCTGATGGCAAGATCAAGCTCGGCGCAACCGCACCGGCGGCACCAGGAGCTCCCGCAGCTCCCTCTGCTCCGGCGCCAGCAGCCCCATCTGCACCAGCAGCACCAGCGCAGAACCAGGCAGACACCGAGACCGCATCTGCTGAGGCCGAAGCTCCACAAGCACAGGCACCAGCAGCTCCGGCACCAGCACAGTCGGAAGCCAGCACTGAAGGTGGCGTCATCAAGCTAGGTGCGATGACCCCTGGCGCGCCAGGCGCTCCAGGTGCACCAGCACCGACCACTGCTGCGGCACCGGCTGCTCCTGCAGCGAACGAGGCGCCTGCAGAACCTGAGGCTCCAGCCGAGACAGAGACTCCCGCTGAGCCGGAAGCACCTGCAGAGCCGGAAGCACAAGCTGCACCAGAGGCACCAGCCGAGGACAACGCTCCTGCTGAGGATCAGGAGCAGCCTCAGGCAAAGACGGAAGGTGGCGTCATCAAGATCACGCCAACCGTCCCAGGTGCACCAGGTGCGCCAGGCGCTCCGGGAGCCCCCAACGCCTAAGGTCTAAAGCCTGAAGTCGGGAAGAATTTCCCGGTAACAACAGCCGCATCTGCTCAGCAAGAGCAGGTGCGGTTGTTTGCGTCTGTGAGGTTCGGACTACTCCGGATCACCCGTGAAGTGCCACGCGCTATACCCTTGGGCGACCTCGTGGGGTACTGACCGTGGGATCTCCTGGGATCCAAAAGCGCAGCGGTGCATCGACATTCTTGCTGATGCCGATACGCTTTCCCGCCACGAAGTCCACTGATTCGCTTGCGCGCTGAAAGTGAAGGACAGGCAGACGGGATGGATTAGAGGTTTTGCCTTGTCGAACTTCAGCCCCGTTCAGCTCGAGGTCGAACCCCATCGCCTGGCCGAGGTTTCCTGGACCGCGGGCCAACGCGGCGTCGAGAACCTTAGATCCCCGGCGCCGACGAGCAACCTCGTAACCATCGATGACTTCCCCACCACGCAGAAGCACTCCGCCCGCATGTCCATCAGGACTGCACACTAAGTTCCCGGCGCGGTGAATGCCATAACTCGCATACACATACAAGTGAGACGAAGGACCGAACATCGTCATGCAGCGCGGAGTGGGCCCCTTAAAAGCGTGCGATGCAGGATCGGTTTCCCCAAGGTAGGCCTCTACCTCCGTGATCCGAATGGCCACCTGCCCCAAACGCAAAATGCCGCCCAACAACAACGGGGCGACGGCATCCGCAGACTGGTCGAAATCAATCAGACTGTCATTGAAAGCGTCGATCGAGTTACTAGTGGAAGCGTCGGTCATGCCGCAAGTTTAAGGCAAGCACCCGGAAGCGGGAGCAGCGGCAATCGGCCCCCGTCCAGCCCGGGAATGTACCGCACGCGTATGGTGCCCTAGAATGAATTCTCATAGAGAGGCCTCACGCCTAAAGATAGAGGTAGGTTTTCCATGACTGACGCTGATTCGACTGACAAGAACGCTCCCCTCACCTCGGGGAAGTCTGTAAGCGACGCTGAGGAAACCTCTGTTATGAAAGTCAGCAACGACGGTAACGGCAGTAACGACACTAACGGCACTAACGATGCAGACGCTCCGAACAGCAAGCCGACTGAACCCACGGAAAATCCTGAGTCTCAAGAGGAATCCGAAGAAGAAAAGCCAAAGTCGGGTTTTCGGAAGTTCTTTGGGATCATGCCGTTCTGGGCGTGGGTTCTTACTCTCGGCCTGATCGCAACAATCATTGTTGCCATCGGCGCCTACACCTCCATGCGATCCACGGAGACGGGCACTCCCGGCAGCATCAGCAACACCGAACAGCTGAAACCCTCGTACCCGAAGCCCACTACCAGCGGCAAGTACGATGACGACGATACGAAGCCAACCTCCGACGCGGGATCCGGCTACGGATCGGGTTACGGCAATGGGTACCAGGACTACGGCTACACACCACAGGAACCGCAGCAGACAGAAGCGACTTCCACGGAATCCGAAACAGAGAAGCCATCTACCAGCCCCAAACCCTCTACTCCGTCCCGCGACGGAGACAACCGCCCCTCTCCGAGAGGCAATCGCGGCAACAATAGCTCAAGCCCCCGCCCCCGCGTTGGAGGTGCCGTCGGCGGTAACACAGGTGGTGGCACGGGCAACGGCAATAGCTCCCCCAACACCGGCGCCGGCGACACTGGCACTGACAGCGATTCCGACGCAGGCGTTGCCGAAGAGTAGTGTGCCGCCCCGGTAGACATACGCGCGGTCGCGCATACGCAGGGTGGCGTCGTCAAAAAACTATAAAAACAGCAGTCACAATGGCACAATGGGGAGAATGAGTAGACCCAAACGCCCAAGCGAACTGCGCACGTTGGACCAATCGACGAAGCTGCAAAACGTCCTCTACGAAATCCGCGGCCCGGTGAACACCGAGGCGGAGCGGATGGAGGCCGACGGGCACCGCATCCTGAAGCTCAACACGGGCAATCCCGCGGTGTTTGGCTTCGAGGCGCCGGATGTGATCATGCGCGACATGATCGCCGCGCTGCCAACGGCGCAGGGCTACTCCACGTCGAAGGGCATCATCAGCGCCCGGCGCGCCATCGTTTCCCGCTACGAGGTCATCCCCGGCTTCCCCCAGTTCGACGTCGAAGACGTCTACCTAGGCAACGGTGTATCCGAACTAATCACCATGACAATGCAGGCGCTGCTGAACGATGGTGACGAGGTTCTGATCCCCTCCCCCGACTATCCACTGTGGACTGCCTCCACGTCGCTTTCCGGTGGTCGCCCCGTGCACTACCTGTGCGACGAGGAAAACGATTGGATGCCCTCCATCGAGGACATCAAGGCGAAGGTCACGGAGCGCACGAAGGCCATTGTGGTTATCAACCCGAACAACCCTACGGGTGCTGTGTACTCTCGCGAGATCCTGCAACAGATCGTGGATGTGGCTCGCGAGCACTCGCTGTTGATTCTGGCAGACGAGATTTACGACAAGATTCTTTATGACGACGCCCAGCACATCAACGTCGCATCACTGTGCCCGGATCTGCTGTGCATCACCTACAACGGTCTCTCCAAGGCCTACCGCGTGGCAGGCTACCGCTCTGGCTGGATGGTTATTACGGGCCCGAAGGGGCATGCAAAGGGCTTTATCGAGGGCGTGAATGTCCTGGCTGGCACGCGCCTATGCCCGAACGTGCCGGCGCAGCATGCGATCCAGGTTGCGATTTCCGGCCGTCAGTCTATCGATGATCTGGTGCTGCCGGGTGGCCGCCTGTTGGAGCAGCGTAATGCGGCCTTCGAAGCCTTGAATGAGATACCGGGCGTGAGCTGTGTGAAGCCAATGGGCGCGCTATATGCTTTCCCGCGCCTGGATCCGAATGTGCACGAGATCCACGACGACGAGAAGTTCATGTTCGATCTTCTGCGCTCCGAGAAGATCCATTTGGTGCAGGGTACGGGCTTCAACTGGCCGACTCCGGACCACTTCCGCGTGGTTACGCTGCCGTGGGCCAGTGACCTGCGCGCGGCGATCGAGCGCTTGGGTAACTTCTTGGCTAGCTACCGGCAGTAGCTGTTACAGGCTGGCGCCCTTCTGGGGCGCCTTTTTTATTGACGCCACCTGCGCCCCAGTTACTTTTGGAAATTCAGGTAGGCCTTCGAGGGGGTCGGGCCGCGCTGCCCCTGGTACTTGGAGCCCAAGGCGCCACTACCATAGGGGGATTCCGCCGGGCTAGTCATGGCGAAGAGCGCCAGCTGCCCAATCTTCATGCCCGGGTAAAGGGCGATGGGCAGGTTGGCCGTATTGGAAAGTTCCAGGGTGATGCGCCCGCTAAAGCCCGGGTCGATAAAGCCCGCAGTGGAGTGCGTAAGTAGCCCGAGGCGACCGAGGGAGGACTTGCCTTCCAGGCGCCCAGCAAGGTGTGCGGGAATGCTGAAGCATTCCAAGGTGGCGCCGAGGACGAACTCGCCGGGGTGCAGAATGAAAGCCTCATTGTCGGGGACTTCCACCAGGGTGGTGAGCTCTTCCTGTGGCTGCTTCGGATCGATGTGCGTGTATTTGGAGTTATTGAACACGCGGAACAGGCCGTCGAGGCGCACGTCGATGCTTGATGGCTGAACCATCTTGTCGTCGTGAGGGTCGATCTTCAACTCGCCGGATTCAATGGCGGCGCGGATGTCTCGGTCTGAAAGTAACACGCTCTATAGCCTAGCGGGTGTGGAGTTAGCCCCGGCCTAACGCCAGGAATTTCCACCCCGCGGCCTCCCAGGTCTTGCGGGGCAGGCAGTTGCGTCCATCCAGCACGGCGGGGTGTTCCCCTGCCACCAGCTCACGGGCAGCCACTGGATCGAGCTCTTGGAACTGCTTCCACTCCGTCGCCACAATGACGATTTCCGCACCACGCAGCGCTTCCTCCACATCGGGCGCGTAGTTGAGCGTGGGGAAGATCTTCGCAGCGTTCTCCATCCCCTGCGGGTCGTACACGGTCACATTCGCACCGCTCAGAGATAGTGAACCTGCTACGGATAGCGCTGGGGAATCACGCACGTCGTCACTGTTGGGTTTGAATGCTGCACCCAGAACCGTAACGTTCCGACCGATCAGGGAACCGCCCAGCGTCTCGCGCGCCAGCTCTACTGTTTTCTCGCGGCGACGCATATTAATGGCGTCCACCTCACGAAGGAACGTCAGTGCTTGGTCGGCGCCGAGCTCACCTGCACGAGCCATGAACGCGCGGATGTCCTTTGGCAAGCAACCGCCGCCGAAGCCCAGGCCTGCGCCGAGGAACTTGCGGCCGATGCGATCATCCATGCCGATTGCATCGGCGAGCGCAGTAACATCCGCGCCGACAATTTCGCAGAGCTCGGAGACGGCATTGATAAAGGAAATCTTGGTGGCTAGGAATGCATTGGCCGATACCTTAACCAGTTCGGCAGTCGGCAAATCCATGACGAGGAACGGGGTTCCCTCGTCGAGCGCGGGGGCGTAGATCTCCCGTGCGAGGTCTTCAACCCGCTGTTGTCCTGCTTGGTCTTCGCTGCTGGAGCTATCCCCGCCCAGACCTAGGACGATGCGGTCAGGGTGCAATGTGTCTTTCACAGCATGGCCTTCGCGGAGGAACTCAGGGTTCCAGGCAATAGCAATGTGTGCGTTGTTTGATGACGCCGCCGTTATGTCATTGGCCTTCAACTGCAGCTCGTGCGCAGTGCCCACGGGCACGGTGGACTTGCCGAATACAGTGTGCTGTCCCTTGACTAGCGGTGCGAGGGTCTCGATAACTGCATTTACATAGGTGGTGTCTGCAGCGTATGAACCTTTGCGCTGTGGGGTACCCACTCCGATGAAGTGCACGTCGGCAAACTCAGCCGCTTCTGCGTAGTCAGTAGTGAAGCGCAGGCGACCAGCCTCAATGTTGCGGGTGAGGATTTCTGGCAGTCCGGGTTCAAAGAAAGGTACGCGTCCTTCCGAAAGAGCCTGGATTTTGTCCGGGTCGACATCGACTCCGAGCACATCGTGGCCCATTTCGGCCATGCAGGCGGCGTGGGTTGCGCCAAGATATCCCGTTCCAAACACTGTCATACGCATAGCAGGCAAATTTACAATTGCTAGGTAAACGGGAAGTAACCTTCAGATGATCTTGTTAGCAGCGTTAGGTTAACTGCGTTTGAGCACTCCTAAGCCCAATCTGAGCGTCAGGTATGCACATCATCAATCCCGGTAAGGTGCCGAACGCTCAAAAATATCGTCACCACCCCCGAAACAGCACCCCCATCCGGGAGTCAAGGCGACACGCTGATTATTGATAGATATATCCGTATAGCTGGGCATATAAGAGGGAAAGCTATCCCACTTCAGCGCGTAAACGATTTAGATGACCCAAATCACACCGAAAGTTCCCTCCCAGCTTCCCAAAAACTTCAACTCCCTGTTAAGGTTTATTTTTGTTAGGGCTTATCAGCGTTTCTCCAGCTTAGTTGTGAGATTCTCTTACGAAAGAAGAAGTGAACAACAAGGAGCCCCGGGGGAGCTTGAGTGAAGTCCTAGACTTCGAACCGCTCACACTTTCAGAAAGGCATTTCAGATGCGTAAGTTCCGCAACGCAGCTCTGGCTGTTGCTACCGCTACCACCGTTGCCATCTCCGGCGTTTCCGTTGCTTCTGCTCAGAACAACGAGGGCCAGAACCCACCCGCTACCGGCTCCTCCGACCTGAAGGACAAGCTCGGATGGGGTCAGGACTTCACCGGTGACCAGGTCGGTAACTGGCTGAACCCGAAGTACGACGGCGAGGACAAGAACAGCGCCCTTCCTCTGTGGGCCAAGATCTTCGTCGGTGGCGGCATCGCTGCTGCAGCTGCTTCCGTCCTGGGCCTGGTCGTTGCTCCGGCCTACAACTTCCTGAAGTACAACGGCTTCCTGGGCTAATTCCAGAGCTGCAATTCTCTTTCATCACACGATTTCAAGGAAAAAGGATTCTAACATGAAGAACTTCCGCAAGGCCGCTCTGGCCATCGCCACCGCTTCCTCCGTTGCACTGGGCAGCACCGCTGTTGCTTCCGCTGAGGGTCACCAGAACCTGTCCCCGATCTACGGCTCCTCCGCTGAGGCTAATAAGAACGTCGGCGAGGCTCTGAACACCGGCGACAAGGTTCACGGCGCTAACCTGTGGGGTAAGGAGCAGATCGACAACCAGCCCGGCTGGTGGATCCTGACCAAGACCCTGACCTTCACCGCTATTGCTGGCGCTATCGCTAGCGTTGGCATTGCTATCGGCAACTACCTGAAGAACCAGGGCATCATCATCTAAGACCCTTTAGAGCTCCAAGCTCTGGGCTTCGATAGCCGAGGGGGCGGGAACGATATTTCGTTCCCGCCCCTTTTCGCATGCCTGCAGTTCTCCGTAGGCCCGCCCCCAGAGCCGCCGGAGGCTTAGGCTCTTACTTACAGCTCACGATCGGCTGGGGATCGTAGACCGTGCGCTGGGTTTCGCGGGATAGTTCCTTGCCCTTCAGATCCTTTACCACGCGCGTATCAGTAGTGGTAAAGCCCGGAGCACCCGAAGATGGCGAGCACTCGTCACCATCGAGCTCAATCTTCTTAGGCGAGGTCGGGTTCGTCCGCTCACCCGGGATGGATTCCACATCCACCTGCTTCACGCCACGCAGCTCCACGGTGACGTCGCCATCACTCACACGCGTCTTAATGCGCACAGGAGTATCAAATGGGTTCTTAAACTTTAGGTCGATCGCCCCCTCGTACACCGTGGCCTCTCGGCCAGCCGGATAGCGGGAAATGTAATACGAGTGCGGGGTATGGGCGACGTCTTCCATGCCCGCGAAGTAAGAAGCGTTATACAGCGTGGTCGCAAACTGTGAAATGCCACCGCCCACAGCCTTGCCGACGTGACCGTCAATAATAATGCCGGACTCCACAAAGCCCTGCTCCGTACCACGCGGCCCCGTGTGCCCGTTCAGAGAGAATGTCTCGCCCGGCAGAACGATGGCGCCGTCCACCATCTCCGCTACACGGCGAATATTGGTACCCGACGAACCACTGAAGCCACCAGTGGTAAAGGTGCCGACGACATCGTCAAAGTGTGCCTTCTTGGCCTGTGCGGTGGTGTACTTTGCCTTCTTCTCTTCGTAGAGAACCTGATGATCGCGCTTCTTCTTATCCAGAGCCTTGGCCTGGAAGTCGCCAAGCGTTTCCTTCCACTGAATAGCCACACCATCCTTGGACGGCACCACCTCGATATCGTCGCCGTGGAACTCGAAGCTAGCGTCCCGATATTCCACCTCAGTGCTGGAAAGCTGTTCGCCTAGGATCTCCTGCACCTTCTCGGTATTCCACTGCGGCATGAACTCACCGCCTTCCACCTTGAAGGTCAAAATGTCATGCCAGTTCTGTGGGGTGATTACACCATCGACCTTTTCCCGGCCATGGAACACCAACTTCTTCGCCGTCGCGGGCACCACGTACTGCTTGGCTGCCCGCTCGGCTGCGTCCTTATCAGCATCAGCCGGCGTGATGGTCGCCTCCACGTTCACGCGACCATCAGTGTTCAGCCAGTTGTCTCGCACCTCGGAACTTAGCAGCTCCCGATCCACAGTCTGCCCCGGCTTGTCTTCCTTAATGTCAGCTTTGCCCTCGGTATTAACGGAAAGCTCAGCATTCTGTGGGTCGCGGGTTAGTTCCCTTTCCACGCGATTCAGGGAGCGGTTGAGGTTCTCATCCGTAATCTTCGAGATGATGCCCACCTCGCGGGTCTCGAAGAACGAGCGGATACGCGTAATAGGGTTCAGCGGCTGCTGCCCTGCCTGATCCACCGTGGCACCCCAATCCACCTGCATGCCGGACTGTGTGGGCTCAAGCTTGGTACTCATATTGCCCGCCAGAACAGTGACCGGCTGTCGGGTACGCTCCCCCAGGTCGTTACGTAGGCGCTGTTCAGCCTGGGATTTATCCACGCCACTGATGTCTACGCCACCGACGGTTACGCCCCGGGGAACCTTGCCTTCACTCATGGCCAGATCTACGCCGTAGAGGATGCCCCCCAAACCGATCAAGCCGATAAAGAACCAAGCCCACCACGGAATGCCTCGTCGCTTGCGGGGCTTGACGGGACGGTTCCCGTCCCCCACCTGCGCACGGTGCTGGCCGTGTGGGCGACCTTTGCTCGTCTGATCCTGAGAATTCACGCAGGTAAGTCTATCGTGAATACCCCCGATCAGGGAATTCTTTTATCGCGGATTACAAGTGCGATTCACAGAATCGCGCACATGATCTTCCGGAATCCGCCCATCGTCAATCGCCTTGCGGATGGCTTCCACCACATCGGGGATCTCCACCGCACCCGCCGCCGCCAATGCCACATCCGCACCGGCTGCCAGCGCGGCAACAGCTGCCTCGGGACCAGGGTAGCGATCCGTCACAGCTTTCATTCCGGTCAGGTCATCGGTATAAATCACGCCATTGAAACCTGCGGCGTCATGCTGCGGGCCGTAGCCACCATCCCGCAGCAGCTTGTACGCGGCAGGGTTCACGGACGACGGCAGACCCTCGCCGAGTCCCGGAACCTGTACATGGCCAACCATGACGGCCATTCCGTCAACGTCGATCAGCTCCCGGAAAGGTAGCAGGTCGTTAGCGTGCATCTGCTCCAGCGGCGGAGTGGTCACCGCACCCATGTGCGAATCCCCCGTCGCATGACCGTGACCTGGAAAGTGCTTCAGGACAGGAGTCACACCGGCCTCCTGCAACCCCTCCGAGTAGGCCCGTGCGTAGTCGGTGGCAACCTTCGGATCGGCACTGAAGGAACGGGAACCGATCGCGTTATCGGAGACATTCTGCCCGCCAGCCAAGTCCACCACTGGCGCGAAATCCACGGTAATGCCCAGGTCGCGGATCTTCTTGCCATGTTCGGCCATAAGGTCGCGCACTTGGTCGGGGCTCATCGTCTCCGCCATCTCCTTGGCGCTGGGCAGTTCGCCGATAATCTCAGATAGGCGTTGCACCAGCCCGCCTTCCTCATCCACACTCACCGTCAGTGGTTCGCCCGCGCGCTTCTCCAGCGCTGCCAGGCTACGCGCGGGATCACCTTGGCCATTGAGGATTGAGCGATCAGTCTGCGAGCCGATAAAAAGGTGGCGCACGCCTTCGTCGATGGCTTGTTCTGCAGATTCGTAGCTAGTGACGCCCACAGCCAGCATTCGGCCAGCCATGTCCCTCGGGGCCTTGTTCTCCACCTGGGTGCAAGCCTTTTGGTTCTCCGCCTCGGCGGCACTGCCGCTGGTCGACGGAGAGTCCGCGGAAGAGGCGGCAGCGGACGTGCTGGCAGAGGTGGAGGATGCGGTGGGCTGGTCAGTGGGCGTCGAAGAGGAACAAGCGCTTGAGGCTACAAGAAGAGCGCACGCAACGGCGCCAATGGCTACATGTCTACGGGGCATAGTATTAACGTAGTAACAAACGCAACGTGTAGCGCACCAATCGAAGGGCGCATATCAAGGAGCGAGCAACATGACCGAACAAGCACAGCAGGCAGAACAAGCGCAGCAAACACAGCACAAAACCTTTGACGCGAGCGGCGATACCGTACTCATCGCCTATGACGGCTCCGCCGAGGCCCGCGGAGCTGTGGAGCACGCCGGGCGCTTCCTGTCGGCGAAGAACGCCTACATCCTGACCGTCTGGGAGCCTATCCACCGCCAGGCGGCACGGGCAGCGGGCATGAGCGGCATGATGCAGCACGACTGGTCCAACGAGACCGGCGAGCATCCAGAGGATGATGATCCGGCTTATGCTGAGGCCGTCAACACCTGTAACGAGGGCGTGGAGTTAGCCAACTCCCATGGTTTTGTTACCGAACCCTTTCTGGTAGAGTCCGGAACGGCTATTTGGAGCGCCATTGTTGACGCAGCTGATGAACTGGACGTGGATCTGATCGTGACGGGCACTCGCGCCCTCTCCGGTTGGAAGTCTTTCCTGCAGTCCAGCGTGTCGGACAGCATCATTAAGAACGCTGGTCGCCCCGTTTTGATTGTCCCGCCCATTGAAGATGAGGACTAGTTTTCGCAAACGAATGTTTGTGACGTGTTTCATTGGGTACGATCAACAAGAAGCTAGTACGCTAAAACCACAACAGTCCCACTAGGAACAGGAAATCACATGGCTAACGAAACCGCCTCCACCCGTCGCGGCCTGGGCGCCCTGGTCGCCTCCGCAGTCGCAGGCCTGGTTCTGGGCGGCGCCGCAACCTTCGGTGCTGGCGCAATGGCCGACACCACTGACCTCCCCACCGATGAGCAGATCGCCGTGAACCAGGACAATGCCTTCCTGGGCGCAGTCCAGTACGGCGGCCGCGCAGAATAAGGCGCACCACCCACGTGCCAACTTCGGCGCACCGTCCCCTTTCTCGCCGCGCATGGGCTCTTAGTGCCCTTGCGTGGTTTCTTTTCGCGTTCCTACAGTCCCCCGGGCTGACCTCCGCCGATACAAAACTGGATCTAACGGCCGATCCTTGGGGCTTTCTACGCCAAGCGCTGTACCCCTGGACGGATACTTTCCCCCTGGGGCAATTGCAGAACCAGGCCTACGGATACCTGTTCCCCCACGGCCTATTCTTCGCAGTCTTTTCCTTCCTGCCCAATTGGATAACGCAACGCTTGTGGTGGGGGCTACTACTTACGCTCGCTTTCGCTGGCACTGTCCTGCTGTTGCAACGGCTCCAGATCGGTAGCCGCAGCTCGCGGGTGATCGCCGGCATCCTCTTTGCCCTATCTCCACGCATTCTCACCACGTTGGGGGCTATTAGCTCCGAGGCGTGGGTGTGCGCACTTGTGCCCTGGGTGTTGTTGCCGGTAGCAAGTGCTGCCCTCATAACGCGAGGTGGACGAGGTTGGCCCGACCGGCGCTCACGCGCCTACCTCGCGAAATACGCCCTCCTCAGCGCGCTGGCCGTCCTCTTCCTCGGCGCAGTGAATGCCGTCGCTACAGTTGTGGCCATCCTGCCCGCAGTGATTTTCTGGCTCGGCATGTGCCTGCGCCGTCCACGGGTGGGTCTCTACTTCGCACTGTGGTGGGTTCCCGCCGGGTTGCTCGCCACATTCTGGTGGATCGGTCCACTCCTGCTGCTGGGGAAATACTCGCCGCCGTTCACGGATTACATCGAGTCAGCCTCGCTGACGACCAATTGGATGAACCTCGCCGAGATTCTGCGTGGCACCACCAGCTGGACCCCTTTCCTCTCCGCCGAGCGTCAGGGCGGCTACGCGCTGGTCGGCGAACCGGTCTTCATCGCCGGAACCCTACTGGTCGCCTTTCTGGGTCTGTGGGGGCTTACCCGCCCGAACCTTCCCTTCGCCCGTCGCTGGCTGGCGATTCTGTTAGTGGGAATCGGCGCAATGGTGTTTGCCACCGCCCCGATCTCTCCGCTCTCCGTGTGGGGTCGCGTATTTCTCGACAGTGCGGGCGCCCCGCTGCGCAACCTGCACAAATTCGATCCACTAGTGCGACTCGCACTGGTGGTCGGTATCGCCCACGGCCTTGCACGCCTCCCCTGGCCGGGACTTAGCCGCGAGCGCTGGGCACGGTGGCGCAACCCGGAAAAGTACCCGGAGGTTCCCCGCACCATCGCCATAAGCCTATTGATCGCCGTGGTCACCGCCACGGGCTGGAGTGGGCGCATCGCTGCCGCCGATGCCTACCGCCAGATTCCTGACTATTGGACCCAAGCCGCCGACTGGTTGAACTCCGAGGTCAAGAAGGAAGCCGGGGATTCCCATACCCCTGCCCGCACCATGATCCTCCCCGAGGCTCGATTTGGTCGACAGACCTGGGGAAACACCCGCGACGAACCCGCTCAGCCACTACTGGACGTGCCGTGGGTCGTGCGCGATTCCGTTCCACTAGTACAGCCCGAGGCCATCCGTGGGTTGGACGGACTCCAGCGCGAACTCGAGTCCGGCACAGCCATCCCCACCCTCGCCCCTACGTTGTGGCAACAAGGCGTGGGCTATCTGCTGCTGCGCTACGACCTCACCACCGCTGCCGATACGCCGGGCGCCAAGCGGGTTCAGCGCACCCTCGACCGATCGGGCGGATTCGAGGAAGTCGCCTCCTTCGGCGACGACCAGGTGCGGATCTATCGCGTCGACGGCGGTGTTACAGATGGCACCGACGGCACCGCGGGTGATCTGCGGATTATCGACGCCGAACGTATCGACGTCGCCCATGCCAGCCCCGAGGCCCTTCCCCGCCTGGCGGCAGCGGACGCTGCCTTAGGCCGGCAAGGCGTGCCGCGGACGCGCGTGGGGGCGTCCCAAGGAAAAGACCTAGGGGTACCGGCACAAACGGTAACCGACACGCCTGCGCTGCGTGAACATAACTACGGCAACGTGGTGGGCGCCGACAGTGAGATCCGCAGCCTCGACGATCCCAGCCAAGTACTCAATCCGGTGCGGGATTACCCAGTGCGCGATGCCGATGGGCGTCCGCTGTCTCCGGAGGAAATGACGCATGTGGAAGCCCAGGGCGAGGTACGTGTTTCATCAACCGCAGCAGACCCAACGGGCTTCGGTGGTGCGGAAACATATTCGTCGGCAACCTCCGCAGTGGATGGCTCACAGCGCACCGCGTGGCGGCCGACGGTCGGCAACGTTGCCGGACAGTACATCGAGTTCCGGGTGGGCGACGCACACAACAAGCTTGGGTTGCACCTAGACATTCAGGGGCGGCCCGCACGCGTGCAGGTGACAACATATCTGCAGGGCAAGACGGTTTCGGGCACCAGCGCTACCCTCAAGCCCGGCGAAACGAACAAGGTCAAGGTGCCCGCGGGGCGCGCAGATTCGATCCGCGTAACGATTGTGGGCGCCTTCGGTGACTTCGGCATCGCCGAGGCAAAGGTACTGGCCGACGGCGATGAGGACGTGACCCCGCGGCGAGTACCCACTGTGCCTGCTGTGCCTGCTGCCGGGGAAAGCGATAACAAGTCGACGCTAAACCGGTGGGTTTTTGGCCAAGAGATCAATGAATCCGTGATGCTGCGCGGCTTTGAGATTCCCAAATCCGTCGGCAATGGTACCGGCGAACTGCCGGTTGTTGTCCACTCCTCCGAATGCACAGCTGACGGAAAGAAGGGTGCGCCGGTAACGATCGACGGGCAAGACTACTTCTGCGGGGACACGCTCAACCTCACAGCGGGCAAGCACGTCCTGTCCACCACCGCACGCTGGTCGGCGCTGACAGTTGCCGAGCCACTGTTCGCCGCAGCAGTGCGGGAAACACCGGCGGCCCAGCCCCTCCAGCAAGGCACTCGCTTGGAACCTGCGGACAAGAAGCGCGTACTATTCAGCCCCTCGCAAGCAAACCCCGGACGGATCGCCACCCTGGAGAACGGAGGCGAAAGTATTCAGCTGACACCTATCACCGTCAACGGTTGGCAGCAGGGGTGGATCGTCCCGGAGGGCGCCTCCGGGCTGGTAAAGATCCACTTCGAAGGCACGGGACTGTACCGCGCCTGGCTGGCTATCGGACTAGTCGCAGCGTTGGTCCTGGTGGGGCTATGCATTTTCGTCGCACGACGGACACGCGGACTGCCGCGCCCGGAACTGGTGGCAAACGAGGAGCCTGCGCAGCATTCTCCACGAGTGCGCCGGGCTATCCGCGCGGCCAAGGTTGTCGCTGGCGCAGCGGCATTCCTCGCCTTGCTGCTGTGTGTGCGCGGCAACTGGGGCAGCGGAAACTACTACGCAGGTGGGTTCGTTGTTAACGGCGCACTGGCCGTCGTGTTGCTGGTCGTAGTCGGCTCGGTACTCGCCCGGTCGTTCCGGTCTGCGCGCACCGAACGCCACCAAGAGTTAATCGCCCGGCGCGCAGGCTCCTCCACAACGGAGTAGCTCAGCGCGGCCACCGGCACGCTCAACACGAACGTCGCCACCAGTACCAGCGCCGTGTGCCCGCTAAAAAGGTTCACGCCCAACAGTGGGAACACAATAGAAAGCAGCGACATGTGCCACAGGAAGATCGCATAAGACCAACGCCCCAGTGCCTGCATCAGCGCGGACTCCAGGAACGTGGATCTTGGCGCCAACGTATAGGGCACGATCAGCGAGGCCGCAAACACCAACCCATACAGCGTCCGGCGGGCGAACTCCGCCGGCGCCGCGTGAGTAAGCCCTTCCGGCCCGTCCGAAGCTGCAACCGCCAGCGCCCCCACAGCCAGGAGCCAAAACACCCAGCGAAACTTCGCGATAGCTCGAACCGTTGGCAACTGGTAACGGGCGTCAATGCCCTCGGCACCTTGCTTACCCGTCAGTGCGTAGGCGCGATCCTGCACGATCGACTCCAGCTCTGCGCCGAGCAATCCCACCCCGAACCACGCAATAAACGCAGGTGGCATGATGTGCGGATTAAGCCCGCCCGGCTCCGGCGCGTCGGCGAATGCGGGGATAAAAGCCCAGCCAAAGCTTGCCGCCGCCACCCCGACGATCCACGCGATACGCCACTTTCGTTCTTGACGCCCCCACGCCACACCGATTAACGGGAGAACGAGGTAAAAGGCCATTTCTACGCACAGGCTCCATAGGTGAGTCAGCCCACCGATGAGACCACCGTCGACGTAGATTTGCGTCATGGTGATGTTGGATAGCATCTGCCATGCCGTTGGTGCACCCGCTACCGGGAAGAACAGCAGAACTATGGCGACGGTAACCAGATAGGCGGGGAAGATGCGCCCGAGACGCTTGACGTAGTAGCCCGCGAGAGTCATCAGATTGTCGTGCGAGGTCGACAATGAGAAATCCGCCCGGTGACGGCGCCACAGCAGGAAACCGGAGAGCGCGAAGAACACCGGGACGAAGAAGTCCGTGCGCGCCATCATGCGGTTAAGAAGGTTGCCGGTATCCGCACCAGTCTGGAACGCGACGTGGGTGATGATGATGCCGGAGCAGGCAATCGCGCGCAGACCCTCCAACGCGGGGAGGAAAGGCGCGGGTCGGGCGGATACTTTCTTTGGGCTCATCGGGATCAGCATAACCGACCGGGCGGACTGGATAGAGCAAAACTGCAGGCGGAAGCTGCAAACCAGACTTTTCTGGAAAAATATTTTAAATCTACGAAGTATCTAGTTTTGATTGGCTAAAGTATTGGAAGCTTCACAGGCTAACTACAGTCACATCAGAATCTTGTTCCTCCGGCCAGTGGTCCGGATAAAAGCAGACAAATAGAGTCAGGAAAAACCATCCTATGAAGAGAATCCTCTCCTCCGTAGCGATCGTGCTCGGCGTGGCATTGCTGGTCTTTGCCATTGCACTGCCCACTTATGTCGTCCCGAAGGGCAAGGTGCTGCCACTGGACCTCGTGTCCACCACTGGCACCCCAAAGACCGAAGGTAATCTGCTAGATTCCGGCGCACTAGCTTCCGGCAAGCCGGTCGGCGACAACAAGGACAAGCCCGAGTGCAAGGGCGACAATCCGCAGGTCAAGTGCTTTATCAACAAGGGGCTCGAGATGCAGTCCCAGCGTTTTACGACCGCACAGGAGCCCTCGGACGATAAGGTCGTGACTTTCGAGGCCGGCCAGACTTTGTTCCGTACGGACAGGAAGGAGCCGAAGAACCTGATTAGCGCCTCCATCGACCACGTCACTCTGGATCGCAAGACCCAGATGCCTGTGCCAGACCCGACGTCCTCGGTGGAGCTAAACGCACCAGCGCTGGATGCAGCGGCGAAGAAGGGCGAAGACGAAGAGGTTGAGACCTCCGTAGCGCCGTTTACCCGCCCCGGTATCACCTACCAGTTCCCGATGGGCACTGACCGTAAGTCCTACGACTACTTCGACATGCAGATCCTAAAGACCCAGCCGATCGACTACGTCGGCGAGGAGGAGCAGGATGGCGAGAAGGTCTACCGCTTCGAGCAGACCGTTCCCCCAACCGAGCTGTACCCGGCTCTGCGTGAGCGCCTGGAGGCCGATGGTGAGCTGTCCAAGGGCGACGAGGGCACCCTGGCTGCGCTGCGCCTAAAGTTCCCGGCGAAGGTGTGGGGCCTGAGCGAGGACGAGATTAAGAACAAGTCCGCCGAAAAGAAGGACGACAAGAAGGACGCCGACAAGAAAGACGAAGAAGGCGCCGACAAAAAGGAAGACCTCGGCCCTGAGGTCGAAATGTCCCGCTACTACACCGTCCACCGCGTGCTGCGCGTGCAGCCGGATACCGGCGTGATCGTCAACGGCTCCGAGGAAGTCTTCCAGTACTACGCACAGGACGACGAGGACGCTCAGCGCATCTACGAAAACAAGGAAGAAGAGATCAAGAATCCGACCCGCACCGCCGTGTACTTCCCCGGCGCGTGGGACGATGAGTCTCGCAAGCAGCAGATGAGCAAGGCCAGCGACGGCATCAAGAAGATGAAGCTCATGGGCACCATCCTGCCGTGGATTCTGGGTGCAGTTGGCCTGATCCTTCTGGTTATCGGTTGGATTGCCCACCGTTCAGCCCGCCTGGCAGGCAAATAATCCCCGCTGAACTACTAGACTATTGGCTGTGAATTCGCAGTCGCTTAAGACCACCGCCAAGCGCGATAGCCTGATCGTGCTGGGGTGGTCTTTTGTAGTTTCCATAGTTACTCTGTGGCCGTTTTGGTTGGGGCTGCGCCCCGACCCCACCAAGGCTTATCTACTGCGGGACATGTTTGTTCCCCACTCGCTGCCGGGCAACTCCAACAACCTGGGGATCAATGATGGCGCCCCACGTGCCCTACCGCAGGATGCGATCCTCACCCTGTTTTCCCCGACTATCCCGGCATCCTTCATAGCCAGCGCGCTTGTCATTGTCTCAAGTTTGATGGGGTGTTTCTTTGCGGCCAAGATGGTGCGGGGGATGGCAAAGGGACGGCTATCGACACAGCTACTGGCGGCTCTTTTCGTCGTGTGGAACCCCTTTGTTATCGAGCGTTTTCTGCAGGGGCAATGGACCGTCGCCACTGCGGGAATGTTGCTGCCAGCCATCGCTTATCTATCCGCGGCTCGCCGCCACGGACTGCTTTATGTCGCGATCTGCCTTTGCGGTTTTGTCCCCACGGGCCTGATCTTGGCACTGATCACGGCGCTGGTTTTTGCTCCTTCACGCGGGGAACGCCTGCGCAGTTTGGCGGCGAGCGCTGTCGCTTCCCTTCCGTGGATGCTGCCGGCGCTGTGGATCTCCAATCCTTCGCAAACCCGCTCCGATGCACTGTCGGCTTCTCTGTTCTCCGCCCGTGGCGAATCGTTTCTAGGCCCCCTCGCCTCCACCATGGGACTTTCCGGTGTGTGGAATGCTGAGGCTTCCCCACCTTCTCGCACCTTGATGTCTGTGGTCATCGGCATGCTGTTGTGCGTAGTGTTGTTGCTCGGCTTTAAAGAGCTGTGGCGCGTCTACCGAGCCGCCGCGGTACTGACGGTTCTTGCCTTAGTGACGCCCCCTCTGCTGGCCACTCCTTGGGGCGTGGATCTTATGGGCTTTGCCATTAGCCATGTGCCCGGTGCGGGCATGTTCCGCGATACAACCAAGTTCGTCTGCCTAGCCATCCCCGGTTTTGTGCTTCTTTTGGCCGTCGCCGTGGAACGGCTGGATCCGCACCGTGCACCGGAAGACTCTCCTAAGGGCACCGCTCTACCGAAGTGGGCGCCTCAGGCGGCGGCCCTGGGGCTGGCGGCTGCGTGTGTACTGACGGTTCCAGCCTTTCCTGCCGACATGGCTCCGCTGAAACGTGTGGAGCTTTCCAATACTTGGGACCAAATGTCCAACATCATCTCTGGCGCGCCCAAGGGAAAGATTGTTCTGCTACCGCCCGGAAATTATCGCTCCAGAGGCAACCGACCACACGTGGCTCCTGGGCTGAAGCTCTTGCCGGGCTCGCCGATGGATCCGGGGTTTTTGGTCGTCGATGGTCACGTGGTCGACGGCAACCCGGCCAGTATGGCAATCCTGTCTGACCTTATGAGTGGCAAGAACACCCTGAAGCGCAACGGCGTGAGCTGGGTGCTGGTGGATTGGTACTCTGTCAGCGACGGAGAGGCGATGGCCAAAGCTATGCAGGTGCTGAACTCGAAGGGCATCCGCCGAGTCTTAAGCTCCGATAACTACGAACTTTTCCGGGTACAAAGTCCAACACTTCCGAAGAACCCTGTGCAGGATCGCGCACCGCTGTACGTGGGCATGACTTTCTACTGGATGCTCATGATGTGGGGAATGTGCTTGTGGCTATGGCGCACAATCCAGAGGCAGACTAGTGCTCGGCCTCCTCGCGCAGCAGTTTCTCCCACGAAGCTCCGGTAGCTTCCCAGGAGAACTCCCGCGCACGGCGCTGCGCGGCACGCCCCATTGCCCGGCGCTTCTCGGGGTTGTCCAGGAGAAACTCCACCGCATTCATCAGCCCACCTGGCGAATCGCACAGCAGACCGGTTTCCCCGTCAATAACAGAATCCCGCAGCCCGGCAGAAGACTCATAACCCACAGTTGGCACTCCGTGTTGCCCGGCCTCAATGACGGCTAGACCCCATCCTTCCTTCCGGGAAGGCATTACGTGCACCGAGGCGCGGTTGAGGATTCGGTGCTTCAACTCCTCGGACACGTAGCCGTGGAAGATCACCAGCGGTTCGATGCCCAGCTCGCGGGCATAGTCCCGCAGACGGTCGGCCCACCACCCGTCGCCGATAACGTCCAAGCGTACGTTCGGGTGGGTGCGCGCCACCGCGGCTACCGCGTCGAGCGCATGTTCAATCTGCTTGTGGGGCACCAGTCGAGAAAGCGCCACCAAGTGAATCGTCGGTTCTTCAATGGCATCGTCGGAGTTGGGGTTAGGGGCGTCCGGAATCAAAGAGGAAGCAACCGGATCCACGCCGTTACGAATGATCTCAATATTGCCGCGAGGCACACCCAACTCGATAAACTCCTCGGCCGACGGTGCCGAGACAGTGACCCAACGGCGACGGCGGTGGATCCATGGCGAGAGAGTCGATTCGATAAACCACCCGATACGGGAGAGCACCGGGCCTGCGACAGACCACTGCTCACGGTGGCAGTGGTGGGTGAGCACGACCGTGGGGGCGCCCGCTACGAGGGAGGCGAAGAAAGGCACACCGTTTTGTGTATCCACCACCACATCTGGGCGCCCGATATCCGCTAACGGCCCCCGCCCCCGACGTGCGGCAAGAATCGCAGCTAGGGCACGCAAGTAGACCGTTAAGTTTCCGCCCCCACGGGAGAAGCGGAAGTTGGGGCTCAGCTGTTCCGAACGAGACGCACCGGAGTAGTGTGCCGTGCGGAAAACTACCTGGTGGCCTTGGTCGGCGAGGTACTGCCCGACTCGCTCCAAATAACGCTCACTGCCGCCACCTTCGGGGTGGTTCGTGTCGCGCCAACAGAGAAGCAGTACTTTCATGATGAACACTATTCTATCCACCCCTGCCTGCACCTTTGAGGGCTTTGGCGAATCTTTAGCGAAACGTGCGCACAATCGCCTCGCAACCTGAAAAGATGGACACTCGATGAGTCTTAATAACCACCCCTCCCGGCAGCACACAGTGTTGAGCGTCTTTCGTCGCCGTGCGACACTACGCCGTTCTTTTGGCCTGCTGAGTGATTTCAAATACGAGCAAACTCGCCCGGATATTTTCTACGGCCACCTAGCTGCGGACACGGTCGGGTTGATCCGGGACGTTTACGCCGGCGTGCGTGGCTTAACAGCTAGTGCAGCTGAGGAGCCTTTGCATGGCGCAAAGATCCTGGACGTTGGCGGCGGACCCGGCTACTTCGGTGTGGCCTTCGACAAAGCCGGCGCGGATTATTACACCTGCGAACCGGACGTAGGCGAGATGGCCGCCGCAGGTATTAAGCTGCAGACCTCGGTGCGGGGTTCGGGGCTAGATCTACCTTTTGTTAGTGACGCCTTCGACATCACCTACTCTTCCAATGTCGCCGAACACGTGCCGGATCCGTGGCGGATGGCGGACGAAATGCTACGGGTGACGAAACCCGGCGGAGTAATGATCTACAGCTACACGGTGTGGTTGGGTCCGTTCGGCGGGCACGAAACCGGCCTATGGCAGCACTACGTGGGCGGGGAGTTCGCAGCCCGGCGCTATGAGCAGAAGATGGGCAAGCCGCCGAAAAACCGTTGGGGCGAAAGCCTGTTTAACGTTTCGGCCTCTGATGGTTTGGAATACGGCCGCAAGGTGCACGCCCGCGCGGATGATCCCGCCGAGCTCGTGGCCGCTTTCCCGCGGTATCACCCGTGGTGGGCATGGTGGATGGTGAGGGTTCCGGGGCTACGCGAGTTCGCGGTCTCGAACTTGGTATTGGTCTTTCAAAAGCGCTGATTCCCCGGCTATCCCCCATGATCCACCTCAATGGGGGCACCACGTGGGGCATAAAAGGGGCAAGAAAAGACATAAGACTACAACTATTTCCCCAAAGAACGGGTAATGTGGCGTGAGACACAAGGTTAGTGCTTTGCGCGTACAAATCACTAACAAATCACTGTCGAGAACGATAGGAAATAGGACTGACATGACCAGTAACACTGGCGCCCCAGAGGCATTCATTTACGACGCCGTCCGCACCCCGCGTGGCAAGGGCAAGCCGGGCGGCTCCCTGCACACCGCAAAGCCCGTCGACCTGCTCTCCGGTCTGATCGAGGCAATCATTGAGCGCAACCCGGGCATCGACCCCAACCGCATCAGCGACGTCATCGCTGGCTGTGTCACCCCCGTCGGCGACCAGGGCATGGACATCGCCCGCACCGCCGCCCTGAACGCCGGCCTGCCGTACACCGCCACCGGCTTCCAGGTGAACCGCTACTGCGCCTCCGGCCTGACCGCCGTGAACCTTGGTGCCCAGAAGATCCGCTCCGGCTGGGACGACCTGGTCTTCGTCGGTGGCGTGGAGTCCATGTCCCGCGTCCCAATGGGTTCCGACGGCGGCGCCCTGGCCATGGATCCGGCCTCCAACTTCTACAACGACTTCATCCCTCAGGGCATCTCCGCTGACATCATCGCCAGCCTGGACGGCCTGACCCGCGAGGATCTGGACACCTTCGCAGCTCGATCCCACGAGCGCGCATCCAAGGCCTGGGAAGAAGGCCGCTTCGACCGCACCGTCGTTCCGGTGAAGGATCAGAACGGCGTGACCCTGCTGGACCGCGACGAGACCATCCGCCCCGGCACCACCGTCGAGGGTCTGTCTGGCCTGAAGCCCGCCTTCGCCATGATCGGCGACCAGGGTGGTTTCGACGCTGTCGCACAGACCAAGTACCCGCAGCTGGAGCGCATCAACCACCTGCACCACGCAGGTAACTCCTCCGGCATCGTCGACGGCGCAGCCCTGCTGGCCATCGGTTCCGAGCAGGCCGGTAAGGACTTCGACCTGACCCCGCGTGCCCGCGTTGTCTCCGTCGCTACTTCCGGTGTGGAGCCGACCATCATGCTGACCGCCCCGGCCCCAGCTTCCCGCGCCGCTCTGGCCAAGGCGGGCCTGAAGCCCGAGGACATCGACATCTGGGAGATCAACGAGGCATTCTCCTCCGTCGTCCTGCGTGCACAGCGCGAGCTGAACATTCCGGACGAGAAGCTGAACGTCTCCGGTGGCGCCATCGCCATGGGTCACCCGCTCGGCGCCACCGGCGCGATCATCACCGGTACCGCTGTCGACGAGCTGCACCGCACCGGCGGTCGCTACGCCCTGATCACCCTCTGTGTCGCAGCTGGCATGGGTGTGGCCACGATCATCGAGCGCGTCTAACCGACCTTTCCCGCAAACCAAAAGCACCAGAAACACTCAAAATTTTCCTCTGACTTCCTCCCGCGAACGGATGCGTGAGGGCGTCAATACATAAAACAAGGAGCATCACACATGAGCATGTTCAAGTGGGACCAGGATGGCGACGGCATCGTAACCATCACCATGGACGACCCGAACCAGCCGGTCAACACCATGAACGACACCTTCCAGGGCGAGCTGCCCGAGCTCGTGGAGAAGCTGCAGGGCGCAGTGGAATCCGGCGAGGCCAAGGGCGTGGTCATTACCTCCGCGAAGAAGACCTTCTTCGCAGGTGGCGACATCAAGTCGATGATCAAGTCCACCCCGGAAGATGCAGAAGCAATCACCAAGCAGATCGACGGCATGAAGGCCGGCCTGCGCGCCATCGAGACCCTCGGCGTGCCGGTTGTCGCCGCCATCAACGGTGCGGCTCTCGGCGGTGGCCTGGAGATCGCGCTGGCTACCCACCACCGCATTGCTTCTGACGCCAAAGGCCTGAAGGTAGGCCTGCCAGAGGTCACCCTGGGTCTGCTGCCCGGTGGCGGCGGTGTGACCCGCATGGTTCGCATGCTGGGTCTGCAGGACGCACTGATGAAGGTCCTGACCACCGGACGCCAGTTCCGTGCCGAGGACGCACTGAAGCCCGGCCTGATCGACGAGATCGTCCCGGCTGACCAGCTGGTTGACGCTGCGAAGAAGTGGATCAAGGAGAACCCGGAAGCTACCCAGCCATGGGATCAGAAGGGCTTCAAGATCCCGGGTGGTACCCCGACCAACCCGAAGCTGGCACAGTTCCTGCCCTCCTTCCCGGCTAACGTGACCAAGCAGATCAAGGGCGCACCGATGCCGGCTCCGAAGGCCATCCTGAAGGCCGCCGTTGAGGGCGCACAGCTGAAGAACATCGAAGAGGCCACGGCCGTAGAGACCCGTTACTTCGTGGAGCTGGTCACCGGCACGACCTCCAAGAACATGATGCAGGCATTCTTCTTCGACCTGCAGTACTGCAACGGTGGCGGCCAGCGCCCCAAGGACGTCGAGAAGAAGCAGTTCAAGAAGCTGGGCATGGTTGGTGCCGGCATGATGGGCGCAGCGATCGCTTACGTGGCAGCAAAGGCTGGCATGGAGGTCGTGCTGAAGGACATCAAGATGGAGGCCGCTGAGAAGGGCAAGTCCTACTCCGAGGGCCTGGAGGCCAAGGCACTGAAGCGCGGCAAGACCACCGAGGAGAAGTCCAAGGCCCTGCTGGACCGCATCAAGCCTTCCGTTGACTACTCCGACCTGTCCGACTGCGACATCGTGATCGAGGCCGTGTTCGAGAACACCGAGCTGAAGCATAAGGTCTGGGCAGAGATCGAGGCTGCCGTGCCGGAGGATTGTGTACTGGGCTCCAACACCTCTACCCTGCCGATTACCGAACTGGCTACGGGTGTAAAGCGCCCGAAGGACTTCATCGGCATCCACTTCTTCTCCCCGGTAGACAAGATGCCGCTGGTGGAGATCATCAAGGGCGAGGAGACCTCCGACGAGACCCTGGCTGCAGCCCTGGACTTCACCGGCCAGATCCGCAAGACCCCGATCGTCGTCAACGACTCTCGTGGCTTCTACACCTCCCGCGTTATCGGCTTCTTCCTGAACGAGGCTATGCGCATGCTGGCTGAGGGCATCGACCCGGCCGTGATCGAGGCCGCTGGCCGCCAGGCCGGCTACCCGGCACCGCCGCTGCAGCTGCAGGACGAGCTGAACCTGAAGCTGGCCCGCAAGATCGGCTCCGAGACCCGGGCTGCTCAGGAGGCCGCTGGCCTCACCGTCGACGACGGTGGCGTGACCGAGATCGTAGACAAGATGCTGGACGAGTACGACCGCCCGGGCAAGCTCGAGGGCAAGGGCTTCTACGAGTACAACGAGGAAGGCCGCCGCACCGGCCTGTGGCGCGGCCTGTGGGACGAGCTGGGCGCCGGCAAGGTGAAGGTCGCCGACGGCGAGTCCACCGTTGCAGGCACCGGCCTGGATTCCGCCACCGTCGGCGCTGCCAAGAAGGCTGCTACTGATTCCACCGGCGTATCCGCTGGCTCCAACGTTCCGGCTGACGCCCCGGCCTTCATCGACCTGGTCGAGCGCCCGCTGTTCGCGGAGGCTCTGGAAACCCAGAAGTGCATCGACGAGGGCGTGCTGACCTCCGATGCGGATGCCAACATCGGCTCCATCATGGGTATCGGCTTCCCGGCATGGACCGGTGGTACCCGTCAGTACATCAAGAACTACGACCGCCCGGCCGCTGCCGTTCTGCCTGAGGGCAAGGTGGCAGACCGCGACGGTGGCGACTACCCGACCCGCGGCGTTGCAGGCTTCGTTGCCCGCGCCGAAGAGCTGGCCGCCAAGTACGGCGAGCGCTTCACTCCGCTGGAGTCGCTGAAGAAGTAGTTCTTCCTCCCCTTTTAGGTAATAGTCCCGGTTAATGGTTCCGCGGAGCCATTAATCGGGGCTAGTCTTTTACCTCTGTCTTGTGCAGCTGCTCGTCTAGATCCTCCGGATCCAGGTTCGCCTGCGAGAACGCGCTGGTCAACGGTAGTCGCAGCTCCAGGTCAGTTCCAGGGCACAGTTCGATCTTGCCCTCCTCCAGGGTGAAATCCAGCACATGCCCGCCGACGGTGCGCGAGTCGTCGATGAAGTGCACGTGGCAGCCGGGAACGGAGATCCCCTTTTCGTAGACCGGTGTGCGGAAGCCCGCGATAATGCCCGTCACGTCGGTGAAGTGCTGCTCGGCGTCATCCTCCGTGACCTGCACCATCGGCCGATACGGCGGTTCCTGCTTGATTACGGTGCGCGTCACCACGCTACTAAAATGCCCGGTAATGCGGACGGCGTACATGTAATTCGAAGAGGGAGTCATGCCGTCGATGAACTTCGATAGATCCGCGCGACGGATATTCTCCGGCGCACGGCGCCGGATGCGGGGTACGAAGTTGGTGGCCACGGCATAAGGGCTACAGGTCTCCAGATCCGCGCGGGTGGCGGTGCCGTCGTGGCGCAGCTGATAGCAAACGCCGTCGATGATCACCATCTCGCCATCCAATGCGTCGAATGTTCCGAGCCCGAAGTTGCCCTTGCCCAGCAGCTCTCCGACGGTCATCTCGCCGTCGTAAATACCGTCCAGGAGGGCGGTCATCAGGGAATTCTGAAAGATTGTGTGCCTGGTTACCGGTGAATCGCTCATGCCCCCATTGTTGCTGGAGCCACCGGCCATTCGCTTTTTGGTGACGCCACTCATTCCCCAGGCACCCCGAAGCGGGGGAGACTAGCAGCCCTTCTTCACGGTAATCGTCCAACCGGCGTCGGTGGTCTGCTCAAAGTTCGTGACCTCATGGCCATCGTTGGCAGCCCATCGTGGGATGGCGTCCGTCGCCTGGGTGCAGTCGAAATCGATCTGCAGTGAATCACCGACGGCAAGGTCAGACATTGCCGCCTTCGCGTCTACCAGCGGGAAAGGGCACACCGCACCGAGGGTGTCGAGCTTATAGGTTCGCTCGCCGACTAGCTGGAGGCCGTTGTCTCCCTCATCGCTTTTCGGCGCCACAGCCTCCGCCGCCGTAGATTTCCGATCTAGCAGGAGCGTTCCGGTGGTTTGGAACCCCAGCTGAGCAGCCATGGACTCGTGGTCTGCAGCACTCGTTCCAGTGCTGGTGGGATTTACGTTGCGCGGTTTGGTCTGAGTCTGGCCAGGCACCGCGTCGGTGGGTTTGAGCCACAGCTTGGAGGCAATGCCGATTCCGATGGCGATGAACAGCAGCGCAACCCATCCCTGGTAGCTGAACAGGGAGGTCTGCACCATGCCGTTGCCCACGGTGCAGCCACCCGCAGCGGACGCGCCCACACCCATCAGCACACCGCCGATAACGGAGCGGACGGCCTGTTCGGCGGAAGGAACGCGCAGCCGGAATTCTCCCGACGCCTTGGCCGCGAAGAACGCTCCTACTAGGAGGCCAAGCACCAGCATGACTCCCCAGTCGACCTTGTCTTCACCGCCAATGAGGAACTTCGACAGGTTGGACGAGGGGCTGGTAATACCCAGGCCGTCGTTACGTCCGGTCGCTGCCGACAGCGGCCATGCGAGCACTCCAAGCGCACCGATGATCGCTGCGGTCGGGTAGAAATGCCATGGCTTCTCTGCGAGTACGTGCGCCAAGCCAGTTTTCTTTGGCTTCAGCGTTGCCATCGTGGGCGCCTTAGCTTCCTGCGAAAGGAAGTGCCGGGTAAGAAAGGCCACACCGATGGCGAAGGGAATCACTAGCCACCAGACGGAGATACCTAGAGAACCGTGGATGGTGGTTATGGGCAGCTTCCAGCTTCGCAATCCCTCATTGAGGAAGTTCAGCGCGCCACCCTTCATAGCCGCAGCGCTTCCCGCATAGAACACGAGGGCAAGCCACGAACCGATGAGGCCTTCTGCCGAGCGGTACCAGGTGCCAGACGCGCAACCGCCGGCCAACACGATTCCTGCGCCGAACAGCAACCCACCGAGAACCACTGCTATTGGAGCAAAGGACTTGTACTCCGGAGTGATCACACCCGCAGAAGTGAGAGCGGCAAGGCCAACGGCATGTACGGCGATAACGATGAGCAGTGCGTTAAAGCCGCGCCACGTCTTGTTGAGGAAAATGTCGCGGATCATGCCGGTGACGCAGAACCGTCCGCGCTGCATAACCCAGCCAAGGACAGCACCTAAAGCTAGTCCGGTGAGAATCATGGGCTCCCCTACTCTAAATCCAAAAAGTGAACCGATCTGTCTATTTTGTTCCGGTCATATTAGCGCTCGTCACCCCTCCCCACAAAGCTATAGCGTCCAAAAGTGACCCAATAAACATTGATAACAACCCCCAACCCAATCCCATAACCCAAGACCAATGCAAACCTATAAATCGTGGATAATTTACAAAGTCGATGCTATAATGGGTGGTGGATCGCAATGGCGCCACCCGCATTTCCTACTCGGAATCCATTTCAACTCCACAACAGAGCTGAAGAAAGTAGGTAGGCTATGGGGCGACGGTTGCGAAAAACTGCCAAACAAATCCATCGAAGCCAAGCCCTTAGGAGGCACAACATGTCCCTCATCAACACCGAGATTCTGGACTTCACCAACCCCGCCTTTTTCAACGGTGAATTCACCGAAGTATCCAAGGACGACGTCCTGGGCAAGTGGTCCATCTTCTTCTTCTACCCGGGTGACTTCACCTTCGTCTGCCCCACCGAGCTGGGCGACCTGGCTGACCACTACGAGGAGCTGAAGGGTCTGGGCGTAGAGGTTTACGCCGTTTCCACCGACTCCCACTTCGTGCACAAGGCATGGCACGCAGAGTCCGATCAGGTCGGCAAGGTGAACTACTACATGCTGGGCGACTCCACCGGCCAGCTGACCAACAACTTCCAGAACATGCGCCCGGGCGCCGGCCAGGCTGACCGCGCTACCTTCCTGGTAGACCCAGAGGGCAAGATCCAGTACATCGAACAGACTGCCGAGGGTATCGGCCGCGACGCTTCCGAGCTGGTCCGCAAGGTCAAGGCTGCTAAGTACGTCGCAGAGCACCCAGGCGAGGTCTGCCCCGCCAAGTGGGAAGAGGGCGAAGACACCCTGACCCCGGGCATCGACCTGGTTGGCAAGATCTAACAAACCCTTATCCCCCGCTGCATAGAAGCGGGAAACCCACGGCGGGCAGGGCTTTCCATTTACGGATCCCGCCCGCCGTTTTTAGTGCCCCTAATAGAAAACACAACGCCTCCTCCCCCGAAGAACCCACCGTGGCGCAATACCCGATTGGGGTGGCGTCAATAGGAAGAAAGAAAGAGAGAGCCTCACATGGCTAAGCAACTTTTGGATGACAACCTGCGCAAACAACTAGGCCAACTCGTCCCGCGCATTACCGAGGACATCGAGCTGGTATACGGCCTGGATGACCGATCGGCTTCCGAAGACCTGGAGAAGTTGCTGCAGGACATCGCCGGGCTGTCCGATAAGATCACCACACGCCGCGACGACGAAGCACACGAGCGCAAGCCCGCCTTCAGCATCGTGCGGACTGGAAGCGATATCTCCGTAACCTTCGCAGGCATTCCGATGGGCCACGAGTTCAGCTCACTGGTACTGGCGCTGCTGCAGGTCGGCGGCAACCCAGTCAAGGAAAACCAAGACCTCATCGAGCAGGTAAAGAACCTGGACGGCGACTACGAGTTCGTGACCTACATGTCCCTGACCTGCCAGAACTGCCCGACCGTCGTGCAGGCGCTCAATACCATGGCGGTGCTGAACCCGCGCATCAAGCACACCGCAGTGGAAGGCTCGCTATTCCAGGACGAAGTGAAGGAAAACAACGTCCTGGCCGTGCCGACCATCTACCTCAACGGGGAGGAGTTCGGCCAGGGGCGCACCACCATCGAGGACTTCGTGCGCA
This sequence comes from Corynebacterium sp. p3-SID1761, assembly GCF_055862885.1. Lineage (NCBI taxonomy): Bacteria > Bacillati > Actinomycetota > Actinomycetes > Mycobacteriales > Corynebacteriaceae > Corynebacterium > Corynebacterium sp. p3-SID1761. Next base: position 86,354 of record NZ_JBSQBJ010000009.1, read on the forward strand.
AGCTGGACACTGGTTCCGCCGCGCGCGAGGCGAAGAAGCTGAACGAAAAAGAGCCCTTCGAGGTGCTGGTCGTCGGCCAAGGTCCGGCGGGCGCGGCAGCCTCCATCTACGTTGCCCGTAAGGGACTGAACGTAGGCCTGGTCGGTGAGCGCTTCGGCGGCCAAGTGCTGGACACGAACGCGATCGAGAACTTCATCTCTGTGCCGCGCACCGAAGGCCCACAGCTGGCGGCGGAGTTCGAAGAGCACGTCGGCCAGTACGACATTGACGTGGTGAAGGCCCAGGCTGCGACCGGTCTGACCCCTGCCGCCGAGGAAGGTGGCCTGCACACGGTGCACTTTGGAGATGACGCCACCCTGCGCGCCCGTGCCCTGATTATTGCTACGGGCGCACAGTGGCGAACCCTGGGCGTTCCAGGCGAGGAAGAGTACCGCAACAAGGGTGTGACCTTCTGCCCGCACTGCGATGGCCCACTGTTCAAGGGGAAGTCCGTGGCCGTAATCGGCGGCGGAAACTCGGGCATCGAGGCTGCACTGGACCTGGCGGGTGTGGTTAAGCACGTGACGGTTCTGGAGTTCGGCGAGGCCTGCCGCGCGGATGACATCCTGATGCAGCGCGTGGAGGAAACCGCGAACATCGACGTGATTACGTCGGCAGCTACGACGGAGATCGTGGGCGACGGCAAGAACGTCACCGGCCTGAACTACACGGACCGCACTAACGACGAGTCGAAGTCTCTGGACGTCGCGGGCGTGTTCATCCAGATCGGCCTGGTGCCGAATACCCAGTGGCTGGGCGAATCCGGCATGGAGCTGAATAAGATGGGCGAGATTGTGGTGGACGAGCACAATGCCACCAACATCCCGGGTGTGTACGCCGCCGGCGACTGCACGGAAGTGCCCTTCAAGCAGATCGTGATTGCCCAGGGTGCTGGCGCAAACGCTGCGCTAGGCGCGTGGCAGTACACGGTGACTGCGCCGAAGGCCTAGGGACTGGGTGCGCCGAAGGCCTAGCTGGTCTGACGGCGCGGTCTGGCTGCGCAGCCTGGCGGTAACTGCTGCGTAGCGGGGCTGCGCGACCTGGCGGTAACCGCTGCGCGCCACACCAGCCCCACCAGCCCCACTGAGCTATCTACCCGTTACCTTGTGAGTGTCCCTGATAATGGGGATAGTCGCTGGTCCCGGTATGGCTTA